>CAYNTG010000065.1:2999-13447 GCA_964400105.1 uncultured bacterium | reverse complement strand
CGGTTGACCCCTACGCGAAAATGCAGCCCTCGCTCAAAACCAATTCAATATCGGTTTTCCGTTCACGTAAGGGGATATTTCCCGAAATCGAGCCGGGTGTGGTCGGCAATACCGACAGGTCGATGAAAAAATGCCTTGCGAAATGCCTCATCGAGCGTAATTTACAGACATTATGGGACTTTATTCGGACAGACTAAAACCGTTTTTAAAATACCCTTTTGCCGAGATAAACGAAGCTAAGGCGAAAGCCGCCGGGCATATGAAGATCGTGGATTTCGGCGTCGGCGATCCGGACTTGGCGACGCAGAAGGAGTTACAGGGCGCGCTGCTTGCCGGGCTTGGAAGCGAGACGGCGCATATGTATCCGAGCTATGCCGGCGAGCCGGAATTCCGCAGGAGCGCGGCGCGATATATCCTGAATCGGTGGCGGATTAAGCTCGATCCAGACACGGAAATCCTTTCCCTTATCGGATCCAAAGAGGGGATCGCACATCTGCCGCTGGCAATTCTCAATCCAGGCGATTTAGCGTGCTATCCCGATCCGGCATATCCGGTATATAAGGCCGGAATCGTTTTTGCGGGGGCCAACCCGGTTCCGATCCCGCTTCGAGCGGAAAACGGTTTTCTGCCCGATCTCGGCGATATTCCTTCAGGCACGAAGCTCGTTTGGTTGAACTATCCGAACAACCCGACAGCGCAAACCGCGCCGGAAGAATTCTGGCGCGATGCCGTCGAACATGCTCGCAAACATGGTTATCTTCTGGTGAACGATGCCGCTTATTCGGAGATTTATTTCAAAGAGAAGCCATCCGGGCCGCTTGCGGTTGGAGGCAAGGATGTCGCCCTCGAGATTCATTCGCTGAGTAAATCTTTTTCGATGTGCGGTTGGCGCGTCGGTTTCGCAGCCGGAAGTGCCGACGCTATCGCGGCTTTGGGCGCGCTGAAAAAGAATATCGACTCGGGCGTTTTCCGCCCGATTCAGGATGCCGCAAAAACCGCCCTCGATAACTTTGCGGATCTCATTCCGCCGACGCGTAAGATATACAAGCGCCGTGTTGAGACGATGCGCGATGCCCTGTTAAAACTCGGCTGGGAGCTGTTTTCAACCGATGCGACATTTTATATCTGGGCAAAGGTGCCGACCGATGAGACCAGCGCCGAATTCGCCAAAAGACTTATCGAAGATCGCGGCGTCGTCGTGCTTCCCGGCAGCGCGATGGGCTTGGGCGGCGAGGGTTATATCCGGTTTTCGCTGACCCTTCCGGACGAGGAAATCGCCCTCGGTATCGAACGATTATCAAAGGAGCAATTTTGATTAAAACAGCGCTTTTTCTCAGCCTGATAATACTTATCCCGATATGCGCATTTGCGGGTGTCAATCGCGATTCGCTTCAGATTGCGACAGCCGATGAGCTTCAGGACAAGCTTTTTCGCGGCGAAATTCTCGTTCATTTTCCGATGATGCTTTTTCCGGTCGATTCCGCAGGCGGCGATGTTACATGGTTTCCCGTGCCGGAGATGGGATTCCGATTCACGCCGACGATCAATTTCGGCGGTGGATGGTTCGCATTCCCGATTCGCGTAATGGGGATGTTCCCTTTCGCCGACGATTGGGCGGCGCTCGGCGATGCTTCGGCGGGTTGCGAGGTTCACGTTCCACCGGTTCACGCCGGAGTCAACTATCGATTCATGCGAGGTAAGATTTATCCGGTAAAGGGAGATTTTTATGCGCACATCGTGGGGATCGACCTCGGAATTCCGGTCGATATGATGGAGGGAACCGGCGTCGCCCTCGACTGGATCATTTACACCAAGCTCGAGATCGGTCGAACATTCACCGATAACGGCGTCACGTGGGACTATTACGACGGCAACCTCCTCACGCTCTCGCCATACTGGAGGTTCTCGCCCGGCGATTACGGCGAGATCACGCTGAAATATCGTCTTTCTCTGCTTCAAAATTTGAAGGGCCACAACGACGAATCTCAAGCGATATACGACGTCGGCAATAGCGATTTCTCGTTGTTCGAATTCAGTTATGTATATCCTTAAAACCTCGATAGATGCCACTTTTGCCCGATAATTCTCCTAAACAAAGATCGATCATAATAGGCGCGGCATTACTTGTCGTTTTTACCCTTTCGTGTAACGAGAATCCGACGAAAAGGGCTTTACCACATAACGGAAATCCTTTTGGAATAGAGCCTCAGACGGTTAAAATCGCTGCGGTGGGCGACATGATGTTCGCACGCGGTGTGGCTTTGCATATGGATTCTGCGGGATTCGATGCGCCCCTGCGCGATGTCGCAGAATATCTCGCCGAATTCGATATCACGACCGGCAATCTCGAATGCCCGGTAAGCGAATTCGGCGCGCCGATGGACAAAAAATACGTCTTTCGCGCCGATCCGGCGATTATTCCACATCTTGTGAATGCCGGGTTCGATGTCCTGACGGTGGCGAATAACCACGCCTTCGATTACGGCCTTAAATGCTTTTGCGACGGTCTTGTCCGCCTCGAAAACGGCGGAATCGAAACGGTCGGCGGCGGCGTAAATCTGGACGAGGCTTTGAAGGTGCGGATCGTCGATGCACGCGGGATAAAATTCGGCTTACTCGGATTCAACGATACGAAAACAAATTACATCGGAAAGGACCGACCGGCCTGCGCGCCGGCATACGAGCCGTGGGTCTTCGACGCCATCCGAAACGCACGCGATCGCTGCGATGTCCTCATCGTGCAGATACATTGGGGCGAGGAGTATCGCCTTTTCCCGACGGAACGTCAGATCGAGCTTGGCCGCGCGATGATCGATCGCGGCGTCGATGTTGTTCTCGGGCACCATCCGCACTCTTGGCAGGGGATCGAGTTCTACGGCGGCGGCCTGATAGCATACTCGCTCGGCAACTTCGTTTTCGACCAAAACGACATGATGAACAACCTCACCGGCATCCTCGAAATGACATTTCGCGGCAACGAGCTAATCGATGCGCGAATCCGCCCTATCGAGCTTTTAAACTCGCCGAAGGAGGCGCATTTTGCGCACTTCCCGGAAGCTGAGATATTCTTTGGATACCTAACGGAATCGCTGCTCTTCACCGATACAGAAGTAACCCGCGAATCCGAGAAATTCGTCCTCTCCCCCATCGGTCGATAACATCCCAATCCATTTTTTGAAAAACAAAACGCACCGCCACAAATGCAATATCTGTATCACGAACCGAACCCAAGAAGGCAACCAATATGTAGTGTATTGGAATCGACATTCATCGCAAGTTTTCTGAGGTAATTATTATGGACGAATCGGGAAAAGAGATAAAGCATAAATGCCTCGGACACGATAGCCCAATTATCGAGTCCTCGCTGCAGAGCCGCTTGAACACTGTGCCTGCACGTTTCCACATGTTTCCACAATCCATAATTCTTAAAAAAGGCCTTGACCCAGGCGAGTTCGCGCTGTTCTTTTGGACACAATCACCCCGTATATTATAAAACAGGGGGGTTACCATGTCCCTTTACCGGACAATCGTTGAGCATAGACTCATTGACTAATCGATCTTTCGAGATTATATTATAAGGTTATTCTCTTTTATTTAGATGGAGGTTCGGTGAAAAACAAGATTTTTTTCTACATCGCCTTGTTTGCGGTATCGACGACCTTGCCGGTTTTTGCAAAATATGTCGAGCCTGCGAGCGGCGGGAAGTCGTGCATGTTAGTAGGCGGGAAAACGGCATGGAAATACACACTCGTGGACTCCGAAAATTCCACCGAATGGAGGAATTTAACCGCAGATTATGTTTATGTTTATATTCGTGCACCGAAGGATGACGGTAGCGATTTTCAGATCTATATCGACGGCAAAAAATACAAGAAGGCCTCGGTAGTGGAAAAGCCCTCGAAAAAATACGAAATGAGAATCGAAGATGCAAATCCAAAGCCTGTGACAACATCAAAGAAGATGAAGATCAAGCTTGCCAAAGGGATGCATTCCGTCGAGTTGAAAACGGACGAAAAGATATATGTTCGGTTGGTGACGGTTCCAAGAAAGGCCTCGGCGATAACGCCGGAAGAATATGGAAAATCCCTATCGCTTGTAGCAGGCGATAATCTCACGACCTACTACACCGCCGACGCATCGAATTCTGTGGTGGTGAAATACGAGGGTTCGGGGACGTTGACTGTTTGGTCGAGGTTGGCATTCGATAAAAAAATGAAGGGGACACAACATTATGTCGTCGCAGCGATGATGGGCAAGAAAACGATCCGGGCGAAATTGGAGACGATAATCTCCGAGACATCGACATGGGAAAACGACGGAGAGGTTATCACCGGAAAGGCGCGCACGTTCAAAATCGATCTTCCAAAGGGCAGCAACGAGATCAGGTTTTTTATTGAGGACACAACCGCGCCGTTCTGCGGATTCAGATTCACGGTAAGATAGAAAGACGAAGATATGCTGGATATTAATATAATTAGAGATAACCCGGATATGGTCAAGGTTGCGTGTGCAAATAAGGGTGAGCCGGATTCGGTAGATAGGATTCTCGATGCCGATAAACGCAGAAGGGAGTTGCAGGCTGAAGGGGACGTGCTTCGTCATCGCCAGAAGGAAATTTCGGACGAGGTGGGGCGTGCATTCAAAAACGGAGATAGGCAGCTTGGCGAAAGTCTCAAGGTGGGGGCGAAAGAGATCTCCGAAAAGGTGAAGGCGATAGAGGAGGCCTATCGCATCGCCGGGGCCGAATTGCAGGCCGCAATGCTCGAATTACCGAATCTGCCGTCATCCGACGTGCCGGTTGGCGACGAACGTGCAAATATCGTCGTGCGAAGTTTTGGGGATCGCCGCGATTACGATTTCGAGCTGCGCGATCATCTCGAACTTGGATCGATATTGGGTCTTCTCGATATGGAATTGGGCGCGAAGGTCTGCGGAAGCGGATTTTCGTTGCTGAAAGGGGACGGCGCGCGGATGGTTCGGGCGCTCATCTCGATGATGCTCGATATACATCGCGAGGACGGTTTTCTCGAAATCGCACCGCCATATCTCGCAAATCGACGTGCCATGATTGGCAGCGCACAGATCCCCAAACTCGAAGACGATATGTATCATATCGACGACGGCGACCTTTTCCTTATCCCGACCGCCGAGGTGCCTATAACGAATCTCCATGCCGGCGATCAGCTTCGCGAGGACGAACTTCCAAAATATTATGCCGGATACACGGCGAATTTCCGCCGCGAGGCAGGCTCTTACGGCGCGGATAACCGTGGATTGTTGCGCGTTCATCAGTTCGATAAGGTCGAGCTTGTGAAAATCGTTCATCCGGATAGCTCATGGGAGGAGCACGAAAGCCTTCTCGCTCAAGCGGAGAAGGTGCTGCGCGCTCTCGATTTGCATTATCGGGTTCTTCTGCTTTCCACCGGGGATATGTCGTTCGCGTCGGCGAAGGTATATGATATCGAGCTTTGGACGCCAGGCGAGGATAAATGGCTCGAGGTGTCGAGTTGTAGCAATTTCTTGGATTTTCAGGCGCGACGTGCAAATATCCGATTTCGACCGGAGGACGGCGGACCGCTTAGATTTGTGCATACGCTGAATGCGAGCGGGGTCGCGCTGCCGAGGCTTTTGGTCGCGTTATGGGAATCGAATCAAACCTCGCGCGGCACGATAACGATTCCCGAAGCCTTGAGACCGTATATGGGAGGCCAACTGGAGATCGTGCCGGAACTTTGAGCTTTGGAAAAAAGAAGACGAAAATACCGCATCGCTTATAGGGGAATGCCCTCGATCTACACCACTGCCTCGATAGTGGCTGGTGTGCTCGTCGTCGCGGCTGTTTTTTTTCTCGGGCAGAATGTCCGAAAAAGGATGTCGGATTATAACCGTCGCGTGTTGAATGCTTATTCGAGATTATGGGCACTCGCATCCACAAAGAGCGTCGGCGGCGCGGAACTGAGCATTATCTTCGAGGAGATCGTCCGAAAAAGCGATTTCCCGATGATATTGACATCTGTCGAGGGCGAGCCGACTATGTGGCGGAATATCGATGTATCGCAGGGTGACACGTCGGTCGTCTCGCGGAAGAAGCTCATCTCGATGATCGACGGGATGCGAAATATTCATCCGCCCATTCCGATCTATGTCGGCGAAACCGATAAGGTGTTGGGCTATATATACTTCGGTGAACCGCCTTTCGTGAAATGGCTCAAGTTCATTCCGCCGGCTATCCTTATATTAATCGCAACGCTGCTGGCATTCTCCTATATAAGCTATAATCGACTGAGGTTCTATGAGGAACAGAATATCTGGCTTGGTATGGCGCGCGAGACCGCGCATCAACTCGGCACGCCTATTTCGAGCCTCATGGGATGGACGGAGCTTCTCAAGGAGGAGGTCAAAGAGGCGGAGTTGACAGGAGCTTTTCGCAACGCCAATATCGATCCACGCGAGATCATCGGCATGATGTCGGAGGATATCCAGATTCTAAACAAGATCGTGCTCCGTTTCGGCCAGATCGGATCGATGCCAGAACTCGAACTAATCGACCTTCCGACGCTCGTCCACCATTCCGTCGCATACCTGCGTCAGAGGATGCCACGGCTTCGCGGGAAAATGGACATTGTCGAGCAGTATTATCCGGTGCCGAAGATAATGGCAAACCGGATGCTGCTTTCATGGGCTGTCGAAAATCTTATAAAAAACTCGATGGAGTCAGCGCGCAAGGAAAACGGCAAGATCAAGGTCGCCACGCGTATGGACGTCGAAAATCAAAACGTGCAGATAATCGTCACGGACAACGGCAAAGGGGTCTCGGCCCGAAATCAAAGAAAGATATTCTCGCCCGGATACACAACAAAAAAGCGAGGATGGGGACTTGGCCTTTCCCTTGCTAAACGAATTGTCGAGGAATATCATTTCGGCAAGCTCAACCTTTTGGAGAGCAAGCCTAACGAAAAAACGACTTTTGTGATCAGTTTTTCTCTAAAAAAGCAAACGGAAGTGCAACGGAGCGATTATGCCTGAACGAAAAAGGATTATCTGGGCGGACGACGAGATCTCCCAGTTGAAACCGCATATTATCTTTCTCGAAGACCGTGGTTATTCTATCGAGGGCGTTAATTCGGGAGAGGATGCTATTACATTGCTCAAGGATGGCGGTGTCGATCTGATCCTCCTCGATGAGATGATGCCCGGCATGGACGGCCTCACGACCCTCGAGGAGATCCGCAAGATCGATAAACGGGTTCCGGTGGTGATGATCACTAAATCGATGGAAGAAAGCCTCATGGAGGACGCTATCGGAAGGGAGATCGCGGATTATCTCGTCAAACCTGTCAATCCCCATCAAATACTCTCGACGCTTAAGAAGATATTCGAGTCGGGCCGCATCGTCGGCCAACAGCTTACGCGCGATTATACGACCGAATACCGCAACATGGCTATCCGCCCGTCGCCGAGTGCCACGGCAAAGCAGTGGCTCGACATGGCATATTGGCTCGCCGAATGGGACGTTATCCTCGATGCTCATCCAGAACTGGGTCTTATGGGAACCCATAAGGAGTTCCGCCGCGAATGCAATTCCGAGTTTGGGCGGTTCATCGAATCGAATTACGAGCGTTGGGTTTGGAGCGAACGCGAATCGCGCCCGATGATGTCGGTGGATGTGGCTCAAGAGAAAGTCATTCCATTGCTTAAGAAGGGGGAGAAGGTCTTCCTGGTCGTGATCGATTGTATGCGCCTCGATCAGTGGCTCACGGTCGAGCGCATGTTATTGGAGAATTTCAATATCGAGACGGATTTATATTTTTCGCTTTTGCCCTCTGCGACGCCGTTCGCACGTAATGCGATCTTCAGCGGGCTTTTCCCGCTCGATCTTTCCAAGCGATACCCCGATCTCTGGGTCGATCCGAAGGATGACCCGTCATCCTGCAACCGACACGAACATCAGCTTATAGATAAACTTGTCGCGCAAAACGGCGTCAACCTTCACGGCGATTCAAAATATATCAAGATTCTCGATCCGGAGGAGGGAGATAGCCTCGTTCACCGGCTCAAAAGCTATCTTTCGGCACCGTTCACCAGCGTCGTGACCAACTTTCTGGACATCCTCGCGCACAGCCGTGCCGCGAACGAGGTTCTGCGCGAGATCTCGCCGGACGAATCGGCATATCGAAGCGTCATGAAAACATGGTTCGCCCATTCGAGCCTATATAAGGCGATGCTCGGGATCGCACAGGAAGGTGTGCCTATCGTTGTGACCACCGATCACGGAAGCACTATCGGAAAGCGTGGAACCAGGGCCTATGGCAAGCGCGACACATCGCCCGGTCTTCGATATAAATTCGGCGACAATATCAACTGCGAAGAGCGCGGGGCGATATTCATTCGGAACCCGAGAGACTGGCGCCTGCCGCATTTCACGCAAACGACGAATTTTATCATCGCGAAAGAGGATTATTATTTTATCTATCCAACGCATTTTTCCCAATACGAACGCCAGTTTCACAATAGCTTCCTCCATGGTGGAATCAGTATCGAGGAGATGATTATTCCGGTATCCGTCCTAAGGCCTAAATGACCGAACCGCGTGAACTTACGACGGATTCGGCAGAAAAGACCATGTCGGTTGGCGAGGAGCTTTCGAGGAGACTCGTAAAAGGGGATGTCGTGGCATTTTATGGCGATCTTGGCGCCGGCAAAACTACGATGATCAAAGGGATCGCACGCGGTTTGGGAATCGATCCGAACGACGTATCCAGCCCCTCTTTTGCGCTGATACATGAATATGGCGGCACGCTTTCTGTTCATCATATCGATCTATATCGAATCGAGCAGCCTTCGGAGATCGCGGAGCTTGGGCTTTGGGAGATACTCGACGGGGACGGCGTTTCGCTTGTCGAATGGGCGGACAGGGCAAAGGAGCTTTTGCCGGATCGCACTATCGAGGTGAGAATTACCCGAATCGGACCGAACGAGAGAAGAATCGAGTTCGATAGTTAAGAAAGGTTTTAGATGAGTTCTTCAAAGATTTATACAATCTTAATGTTACTGATATGTGTGTCGATCTTCGCCGTTTCTCCGAAGATCGCGCCCTCGCTTCTTCGCGCGAAGGGGGACATTGTTCCGGTATGGGTCTTCTTCGATGGCAAGGACACGGATGGCAAATCGATAGACGCTTCCGCGCGTCAAAGTCTCTCGGAACGCGCCATCGCAAGGCGTTCGCAGGATGGAATCGCGCTCGATATTCACGACGTTCCGGTCGATCGCAACCATATCGAGGAGATCGTCGAACTCGGCGCTATGCATCGAAGGTCGAGCCGATGGCTCGACGGCGCTTCGTTCGATATGCCTGTTTCGATCCTCGAAACCGTTGCGGAGATGCCATTCGTTCGCGAGATTCGACCGATCACAAAATACCGGCGACCTATCGAACCGGTCGGAAGGGAGCGCCCTTCAGGTGTCATGGAAGATGATTTTTACGGCCTGTCTTTCGGGCAGCTCGATATGCTCGGAGCGGTCGATCTCCACGAAATGGGATACGCCGGCGAGGGCGTCCTCGTCGGAATCCTCGATTCTGGTTTTCGCCTTACACATCGCGCGTTCGACAGCCTCGACGTCGTCGCAAAATACGATTTTATATACAACGACACGACCGTCGATTACGACCCGGACGCCGGAGATGAGGATATTACCGGATTCAGCCACGGCACACGCTGTCTCGGTTGTATCGCGGGATATTCCCCCGGAGAGCTTATCGGCACGGCATATAAGGCCTCGGTCGCTCTCGCGAAGACCGAGAACGTCGATAGCGAATATGTCGGCGAGGAGGATAACTGGGTGGCGGGTATCGAATGGCTCGATTCGATCGGAGTCGATATCGTCTCCAGCAGCCTTGGATACAGCTTTTTCGATGCGGATACATATCACTATTCTTATGACGATTTGGACGGCAACACGATGATCGTCACAATCGCAGCTGATATTGCCGCCTCTCGCGGGATCTGCGTCGTCAATTCCGCAGGGAATGATCGTAATGTTTGGCCATGGCCTTTCATTATAAGCCCTGCCGACGGCGACTCTGTTCTCGCTGTAGCGGCAGTGGGAACCGATCATTTTATTGCGTCGTTTTCCAGCCCCGGTCCAACCGCAGATGGCAGGATAAAGCCGGACTGCTCGGCTGTCGGTTACGGGACAATCGTGTTAAATCCATACGACACTGTCGGCGTTACTGCCGGTTCCGGCACGAGCTTCTCCTGCCCGCTGATCGCAGGGCTTTGCGCGACGGTCAAGAGCGCAAATCCAGGCCTTTCGGGATACGGCCTCGCCCTCGCTGTGCGTTCGAGCGGCGACCGCTATCGCGCATATGATCCGTCCTATCCGGCGGATTCCGCCGATAACGACTACGGATGGGGCATTCCGAAGGCGACCGTTGCGGCTGGTTTTCA
>CAYNTG010000065.1:0-2899 GCA_964400105.1 uncultured bacterium | reverse complement strand
TGCTCACGATCGCGTGGATCGCGTTGGCGGCTATCGCTGTCACCGCGCCGATTTTGGTGAATATCTCGCCGGGGATCGCCGCAGCGTTTTATCTTTCGATGAAGCCGCTCTGTCATCAAATCGCCGAACGAAGCTTTTTCATTGCCGGAAACAAGATGGCGCTATGTGCCCGGTGCACCGGTATCTTCGCAGGTCTGGCGATCTTTGGAATTATATCGCTGATTCTCCGCGAAAGGGCGCGAATCTCGATGAGGACGATGATGATATTCATCGCGCCGATGGCAATCGACGGCGTCGCGCAGATATTCGGTCTATGGACGACGCCGAACGTTCCAAGATTTATTACCGGCGTCCTCGCCGGTTTTGGGATTGTTTTTTGGATTTATCCAATTATATTTGAATCGAATTCATGGGATATGCGAACGAATAGGATTAATCTAAAGGAGGATTAATGGGATTTGCAGGAATTATTGGCTGTCTGGCGGTTTTGGCGATTGGAGTAATTATTCTCGTCGTCATAGCGATCGTTTTGTATAACAAGCTCGTCGGCCTGAAAAACCGATCGGAGAACGCCTGGGCGGATATCGATGTCCAGCTCAAAAAACGATACGACCTCATTCCAAATCTGGTCGAAACGGTTAAGGGATATGCCGGCCACGAAAAAGAGACGCTCGAAAACGTCATAAAGGCGCGCCAGCAGGCGATCCAGATCACCGACGATGTCGCAAAGATGGCTAATGCGGAGAACATGTTGACGCAGTCCCTTCGCCAGCTATTCGCCGTTGCGGAAAACTACCCCGATCTCAAGGCTAACCAGAATTTCCTCGAGCTTCAAAAAACACTCGAGACTATCGAAAACGTCCTTTCCGAAAGCAGGCGCTATTATAACGCCGTCGTTCGCGATCTGAATACCGCCATCGAGAAGGTCCCGACGAATATTATCGCGAGCATCTTTCACTTCCTGAAAAGAGAGTATTTCGAGATCGAGGATGTCGGTCAAAAAGAGCCGCCGAAGGTCGATTTCGGCGGATAACGGTTTCATTTCCTCGAAAGAAGGGACGATTATGAAAGGCAGATTAGCCTCGATCCTATTCGCAGGCCTCGTTCTGGCTTCGTCTGTTTCGGCTTATTTTATCGAGTCGTTTCATTCGGATATCACACTTTATAGCAGCGCGTCTTACGAAGTCGAGGAGCGAATCGAGGTGAATTTCGGGAACGAGCAGCGCCACGGGATCTATCGCGATATAATTTACAAATATAAACTCCCGATGAAAACATACCGCGTGCGCATCGATGTATCCGAAGTCGTTGACGACAACGACAATAAATACGAAGCTAAGATCAAAAAGCAAGGCGATCACATCAATATCCGAATCGGCTCGCCAAATACGACCTTGAGCGGAAAGCAGGTCTATATAATCCGCTATCGGGTCGAAAACGGAATGCTCTATTTCGACGATCACGACGAGCTGTATTGGAATGTCACCGGCACGGAATGGCCATGTGAAATTCGTATCGCCACGGCGACCGTGCATCTTCCCGCCGGAACCCCTGAAAGCGAGCTTCGCACGACCTGTTTCAGCGGGCCATACGGCTCCGAGGCCCGAAACTGCGCCGCCGAGATAAAAAAGGGCGAGGTCAATTTCCGGGCAACGAACGCGCTCGGAACGTTCGATAATCTATCGATAGGCCTGTCGTTGCCAAAAGGCATAATCGAAAAGCCCGGATTCGCGAGTTGGCTCCGGTGGTATATCTTCGACCTCTGGCCGCTTCTCCTTTTGGTTGCGTGCGCGATTTGGCTCGTTTTGACATGGAGCGCCAGAGGCAGAGACCCTGTCAAAATGTCTATCGCGCCGCGATATGAGCCGCCGGAAGATCTTTCGCCTGCCGAAGCCGGCACCGTTATCGACGAGCGCGTGGATATTCAGGACATGACATCGACGATAGTCGATCTGGCGGTGCGAGGCTACATCAAAATCGTCCAGATCGAGAAGAAGAAGATCGTTTTCTTCAAGAAATCCGATTACGTGTTAATCAAGTTGAGAAAAGCCGATAAAAGCCTCAAGGCCTTTGAAAAAAAGATGTTGAACGGCTTGTTCGACCGCGGAAGTATCGATCTGGAAGACACGGCGCAAATCGAACTGCTTTGCCCCGAATACTCGGAAAAAGATGCGATCACAATTTCGAGCCTCAAAAATAAATTCTATATGGATCTGCCGATTATCAAAGATGCGATTTACGACAGACTCGTCGCGGACAAATATTTCCCCACACGTCCGGATAAGGTTCGCGCAAAGTATTCCGGTTTCGGTTTTCTGCTGATAATCGCCGCCTTTCCGCTTTCGGCGGTATTCTCAAATTGGATTTTCGCGGCAAGCCTTGTTCCTGCGGGTATTTTGACGTTAATCTTCGGTAGATTTATGCCGAGGAAAACGAAAAAGGGCAGCATCGCGGCGGTCAATGTCGCCGGATTCGAGGAGTTCGTCCGGCGCGTGGAAAAAGACCGTATCGAGCGGATGGCGAACGAGGACCCGACGGTATTCGAGCGCTTGTTGCCATACGCGATGGCGCTTGGCGTGGCGGACCAATGGGCGGAAGCATTCGATGGGATTTTCAAGGGCCAACCGGGGTGGTTCGTCGGACCGACCGGCCAGACCTTCCATTCTTATATATTCGTCCACAACCTCGGTAGTGCGATCCACAGCACCGGCGCGGCGATGTCGTCGAGGCCGAGGTCTTCCGGCGCAAGCGGCGGCCACAGCAGCTTTGGCGGAGGAGGATTTTCCGGCGGAGGTTTCGGCGGCGGCGGCGGCGGTGCGTGGTGATGGGTATTAGGTAATCGTCATAAGGGAGGGCTTTATTGGATGAAGGGAAATCCCACGGACGCCCTCCCTTTTCT
>CAYNTG010000064.1:8334-13624 GCA_964400105.1 uncultured bacterium | reverse complement strand
AAATCCGTAGGGGAGGGGCCTGCGTGCCCTCCCGCTTTTCGCCCTCACCCCGGCCCTCTCCCAGAGGGAGATGGAGTCTATAAGTCCTTCTCCCCTTGGGAGAAGGATTTAGTAGGATGAGGGCAATATGAAAGACATCATTGTTTGATGATTACGGGAGCACAGGCCGCCCGTAGGGCCTACCGACCCGACCGGTGTTCTTTGAGGGCGCGCTCGACCTCGCGAACTTTCTGCTTTTCGATGAGGACATGCTTTTTATTGTAGTTTGTGCGGCCCTTACCAAGCCCGATAAGGATTTTGATGCGGTTATTTTCGTCGAAATATAACTCGAGTGGAACGAGTGTCCATCCAGCTTTTTCAACCTTGCGAAAAATATGCCGTATCTGTAATTTATGAAGAAGAAGTTTTCGCCTGCGTATTGGTTCGATATCCGTATAACCGGCGTGGTCGTATGGGCTTATATGCATACCGATAATCCATACCTCGTTTTTGATAACGCGTGCATAAGCCTCTTTGAGGCTGACACGCCCGGCACGGATCGACTTAACCTCCGGGCCGAGAAGTGCAACACCGGCCTCGAATTTCTCGATGATCTCGTAATCCCGGTAGGCTTTCTTATTTTTGATCTTTATCGGCATAAATAGATTAGTCTAACCTTCCTTCAGGATATACTTTGCAAAATCGGTGGGCAGCGCACGACGGACCTCGTTGAGGCTTGTGATCCCTTTCGCGACGAGGAAGATGCTGTTCTCCCACATCGTTCTGTAACCCATCTCTCGTGAGGCTCTACGAATATGATCTGCGTCGATGTCTTTTTTGAGAAGCTCGATGGAAAGCACCTCGCCCGGCAATGCCTCGAATATTCCCGTTTGACCGCTGTACCCGTTAAAACATCTCGAACAACCAACCGGCTCGTAAGACTTTATCTTTCTGCCGCCGATTTTAATAATCTTCTCTTGCTTGCAATAATCGCATAGCTTACGCACGAGTCTCTGGGCGATAATCAGATCGATGGTGTCGGCGAGGAGAAATGGATCGAGGCCCATTTTGATAAGTCGGAACGGTGCTTCGGCAGCGTCCGCAACATGAAGTGAGGTCAAGATCAACCGACCCGCGAGACTCGCCCTGACCGCCATCTCGGCGGTATCTTTGTCCCGAAGTTCCTGAACGAAAATGACCTCTGGATCATGTCGAAGAACAGATCTTAGCGCCACCTGAAAATCGAGACCCGCCGAAGGCCGAATCGATATCTGGTTCACGAGGGGAAAACGATATCTAACCGGATCTTCGATAGTAACGATTTTACGACCCATGGTATTTAATCCGCGAATTATGGAATATATCGTCGTGGTTTTGCCGCTGCCGGTTGGGCCTGTGGTGATAATCAAACCGGAAGCCTTGTTAGTGTGATCCTGGATGATCTCCTTTGTCGCTACGGGCATTCCGAGTTTATTCAAATCGTAACGTTCGACATTCTGAATAAGGATTCTTATCGAGATATTCTCGCCCTGAACGGTGGGAATTGTCGATACGAGGAGATCGACATCGCGTTTATCGTATTCGATCCGGCAGCTTCCCTCCTGAGGCATGAGATGCTCTCCGACCTCCAGATTGGACATAACCTTCATCCGTGTGATGATCCCGCTGTGATATTCGACCGGGAAGATGAAGGTCTCGCGAAGGAAGCCATCGACACGGTAGCGTGTGCGTAAGAAGTTGCCGTCGATCTCGATATGAATATCCGTGGCGTTGCTTTTGATCGCCTCGATAATGATCATCCTCACCGCTTTAACGGCGACGGCGAGCTTCGATTCATACCGAAGCTTCTGGTCGGAGAGGTCCTTCTCCTCTTGTATCTTCAAGCCTTCATCGCTATAATGTAAAATTGCTTCTTCGGTAAGTTTTTTTCTCATGTAAAAGCTATCGATCGCTTCCATTATCCTGGACTTGGACGCCAGCACCGGCACGACCAGCTTTCCCGATGTAAATTTCAAAACGTCGAGGGCGATGGAGTTTAGCGGATCGTCCATAGCGACTATAAGCTGTGATCCGTCGATTTTGACCGGTATAAGGCCATATTTTCGGGCGATATTTTCCGGGATATATCCGACCGCCGCAGAATCGATATCCGCCGGATTCAGTGAGATGTGTTGTATGTTGATCTGCTCGGCCAATGCCTGTCCGATCTGTTCTTCGCTCACAAAACCCATTCGCACGAGAAGATGTCCGAGCTTGCCACCTTTGTTCTGTTGCCGTTTAAGGGCCAATTGCAACTGCTCGAGAGTGATCAACCCCTTCTCGATAAGCATCTCGCCGACCTGTTTTTTCTCCAGCGCCATAATGCACACCTTTATGCTAATCCATTACATCTATCCATTAATCTACGTTAATTATTCATAATAATCAATTAAATTTTAGCCTCGTCGTGTAAATCCCCATCCTTCCGCTCACAGACGTGTTTCCTTCGGTCACTATCACGAAATTTGCTTGTGGCAAATCGCGCCGTCGCCCCGCCATCCATGATTTTTTCGATTCCGAACGGATTCCGATAAAATATCGTTGCGTCGATGAGTATTTTCAATAACTTATTGAGGAATATTAACGCGAATGAATATGGAAGGATCGATATGCCCAGAACATCGGACAAGGAACACTGGGAGAGGCTATGGAAAAAGCGCGATGTCAAGGAGCTTTACGATAATTCGGGACGCATCCTCGAGGCTGTCCGGCGGATCTGGGGCGACGACCTTTCTGGAAAGCGCATCCTGGAGGTCGGGGCCGGTTCGGCACGCGACAGCTTCGACCTGGCCGCGTTGGGCGCGAAGGTCTATACGCTCGATTACGCGCCGGCTTCGCTCGCAATCATTCAAAAGCAAAACGAAAAACTCGAACACAAAACGATCCCTATCGGCGGTGATGCATTCGCGCTACCATTCCCGGATAACACGTTCGATCTCGTGTTTCATCAGGGTTTGCTCGAACATTTCCGCGAGGAGGAGGGGATAATCGCCGAGAACGCGCGCGTTACGAAACCGGGCTGCTATGCGATCTTCGATGTCCCGCAGAGATGGCATATCTATACCGTTATCAAGCACGTTCTTATCGCCTTTAATAAATGGTTTGCCGGTTGGGAAAAGGAATTCTCGCTCGGGCAGGTCGAGAAAAAGATCCGCAAATATGGGTTCGAGCCGGTCGATTTCTACGCCGAATGGATGTATCCAAGCCTTTTATATCGAATGACGCGCGAAGCGCTCTGGAAGATCGGTATCCACCTGCCACTGATTCCGTTCAAGATTCCGGGACTGCACCAGCTCAGAAGGGCGATTCGGAACAAGCTGAAATACACGCGGCTATTCGCATATACCGGCCTTTCCGTGGGCGTCATAGGACGCAAGATGGAGGATTAATTGCAAGAAGGCGCCGTCCGAGAAGCGATCGATCTATGCCTCTCCAAAGTGCCGAAGGGCAAGGTCTGGAAGTTCATGGAGGTCTGCGGCACTCACACGATGTCCATCGCGAAGATGGGGATTCGTTCGCTGCTCGGCGAGCGAATCCAACTTACGTCCGGGCCGGGATGCCCGGTCTGCGTGACATCCGAATCTGACCTTCGAAAAATAATGTTCCTCTCGAAGATGGATAACGTGATAATCGCGACGTTTGGGGATATGGTTCGCGTGCCTATCGGCGGGCAAAGCCTTCTCGATTCGAGCGCTGACGGCTCGCATATCGAGATCGTCTATTCGCCGATCGATTCGCTAAAAATCGCACGCGACAATCCGGAAAGCAATGTCGTCTTCCTCGCTGTCGGTTTCGAGACCACATCGCCGACAATCGCCGCGACGATTATCGCGGCGGAGAGATCCGGCGTCGAGAATTTTTCCATCCTGCCGATGATGAAGCTTATCCCGCCAGCGCTGCGACTCCTATGCGCTCATCCCGATCTTCAAATAAACGGATTTTTGCTTCCGGGTCATGTTTCCGCAATTATCGGAGTCGAGCCGTATCTATTTATCGCGGAGGAATTCCATAAGCCCGGCGTTGTCGCCGGTTTCGATGATTTCGACATCGCCGATTCGCTCCTGAGACTTGTCGATATGCAGAGTAAAGGCGAGGCGCGCATCGAAAACTCATATTCGAGGGCCGTTTTGCAAAAGGGGAATATCGAGGCGCAAAGGATTGCGGCGAGGGTCTTTCGTCCGGTCGATGCGGAATGGCGCGGAATCGGTTCGCTTGCGGATAGCGGTCTCGGACTTCGGGATGAATTCTCGCGTTTCGATGCCGTTAAAAGATTCGATATTCCAAAGCTCGAGGTGAATCCTGACCCGCGTTGCCGCTGTGGCGATGTTATTCTCGGAAAAATTCCACCCCAGTCATGTCCGCAATTCGGGCGTTCATGCACGCCGAATAATCCGCTGGGGCCTTGTATGGTGTCGTCCGAGGGGGCTTGCGCGGCGTGCTATAAATACGGCGATCCGAATTTTATAAAAGGCTTGACATAAAAGACGTGTATAAATATTATTAGCGGATATTGAGGGTGTAGCTCAGTAGGTAGAGCACCGGCCTTTTAAGCCGGGTGTCGCGGGTTCGAGCCCCGCCGCCCTCAGATAATTAGTTTGAAATGCCCCATTAGCTCAGTTGGCAGAGCAACTGACTCTTAATCAGTGGGTCAGAGGTTCGAATCCTCTATGGGGTATTTTGTTTTGCTTACATTCTTAAATATTGAAATTATCTTGAAACAAGTCTTTTTTTGTGTATAATATAAGGATAGCGGATTTGTTCGTTCGGTAAAGTTCTTTGAAAATTTAATATGCTCGTGGATACCATTTTTTTGATACATTCAAAAAACTTACCGGTTATCTCTAAATATATCGATAACGAATTTTTTGGGGGCGAACTGGATTCGACGGTAGTCAGCGAGCCGCAACCTGCGTGTCGAGTACCGGGAACTCGTAAATAACCCGGAACCGCAATAAATGCGGACTATAACTATGCAATGGCAGCTTAATTAAAGCAGCTACGTTCCCCGGGAAGTCGAGCTTCGGACGTCCCGACGGAGCGCCGTAATACGAAGCGCAGCGTGGAAGGTTTTTCGTGCCGACCACGTGAGCTATTATCGCGAAATAGTCTGGAAAAAGCCTTGCGCGATCGCGTTTTCCAGACAAAAATAAAAGTTGCGCTACGCACGTAGATGGATGCGGAAAGCGTCTATCGGACCCGGGTTCGATCCCCGGCGCCTCCACCAATTTTTTTATTAAAAGCAGCATAGCTGCTTTTTTTATTTCCCGGCGCT
>CAYNTG010000064.1:0-8234 GCA_964400105.1 uncultured bacterium | reverse complement strand
TCCACCAATTTTTTTATTAAAAGCAGCATAGCTGCTTTTTTTATTTCCCGGCGCTTCTATTAATTTTATTAAAGCAGCATAGCTGCTTTTTTTATTTCCCGGCGCTGCTATTATTTTATTTATATTAACGCCGCAATTACCCCGGTTATCCCACGCCGCAAATCGCTATGCAAATGAGGGGATTATTTATCCTCTTTTTTCAAAACAATCAACACAGAGCTTTTCTAATTTTCGGTGAAGACTTGCTAAAAAAGTGATTTCGCAATAGTATTCTTCTCCGGACTTTATTGTTTTTCCGCAATTAGAGCAAATATGCTCAGTTCTAGCTTTCTTTTTTTGGTAATCCATTTTATCCCTCCAATATCATTTCTTCGACTTTGCGCTTGGCCTCTTCGAGGAGGCGTTTTGCCTCCGCGCGCGCCGAATGCGACTCCCGGACTTTGGCCGAGATTTCGTTTGCGATATTTTTAGTAACATTCGGTATCAATACAGCTATAAATGTACAAATAACCTACCCTGTGTATCAACCTGTGCATGTTGCTTACCGTCTTCACTTGTAATCATAACTTCAGCTGGGTTTGTCAGGGCTATACAGCAAAACAATCCGCTGGTTTCTTGTATGTTAATAGATAGAAACCTTTTCTCATTTTCGATTTGCCATTGGTTAAGAATGTCAAATAAGCCCTTCATTGATTTACCTTCGAAATATTGAAGGTTTCTTTTATTTTCGTTTGCCATTTTTTCTCCTTCGCTTAGCGTGAATTATTTTATTTATTTATTTGGTTTCTTCTTCGGCTTTGTCTTGCCCCTTGTCCCATTTCTCGTATTTGGAACCGTCGCACTTGGCATCCTGCTTCTTTTTCGACAGGGTGTCCTGTTCTTTTAAAATCAAACCATAAAGTTCTGTATCAAGTAAAACTATTAATTCCGCAAGCGCTAAGTAAAAGTTCTTTAAATGTCTGTAAATCCCTAAATCGACTTCATATGCACCGAAATAATTTGTCAACGCTTCTAATGTCTCTCGCCTAGATAAGTATTCTGGTGAATGAGATAATACGTGCCTAATTGCTTTTAACTTAATAGGAATACATCCCTTATTAATTGCTTCAAGACATTTATAAATTTCAAGATATCTCAGTTTTCGTGGTGCTGAAGGCCACAAATAAGACATAGTGTAAACGGCTTGAAAAATTAAAGGATTATCATCTTTTGTAATATGAAAAGACCGTCTTTCGCCTTTAATTACGCACGAAAAGTCAACGAAAACAGATTTATACGAACTCGAAACATTAAATATCAGAAATTTGTAATCCTTTAATTTAGATAATGGAATAAACCTTAATTGGACTAGCCGGAGGACTTTATTTTCATTATGGTGGGATATGGGGGGGAAAGTCATCTCATCGCCTCCTGAATGGCTTTGAGTTCTTTGACTATCATTTAAATACCCACGTTTCGTTCTATTTCTTCCGCGACGGCGCGGTTCATTCCCCTTCCACTATCCCTATTTCCTCTTCCGTCAAACCATACAAATTATAGACTAATTTGTCAATAGCGCGGTCGGTGTGGTCGATTTCGGCCTGTATGTTTATCTGCGCCTTCGCTAATCCCGAAGATGTCGAGCGCGTCGTCTGTCGCCGCCGGCGACCTATCTTAGGAGAAGGATTTTCCTGGTGTCGGATACGATCCCACTCTCCAATTTAACCAGATAGATTCCGGATGGCAAAGCGCGGCCCCGGTCGTTCTCGCCGTTCCATAGAACTCTATGTTCGCCTACTCCGGGGCATCCGAGATCGATATTCCTGACCAATCTTCCGTTCATGTCGAATATATCGAGGACGGTTCGATCCGCCGATGTAACAGAATATGCAATACAGCACGACGGATTCGCCGGATTCGGAACAATCGCTGTTATCGCGGTTGTTGCCGGCAATCTCTGAAAATCGGTTATGCCGAGAAGCACGGAACTGGCGGTGTCGGAATATCCTCCAGCGATGCTGTCCGCGAGGACGAAGGCGTGAACTCGATAATAGTATGTAACGCCGGGAGTTGCGGTAATGTGATTATATGTCGTGTCGAGGGAAGTATCGACAAACGAAGGATAAAATCCATTCGCCATGACTGGCGAGAAATCCGCCCCGGTCGAGCAATAGACGGCGTAGGCCACCGCTGTCGATGGCCCGGCGAAGGTCGCGGAGTTCCATGTTAAACCGACAAATCCGACGCCCGCAGTCGCCGTAAGTCCTCGAATGAAATTCGGTCTGCCCATCGAGGATGCATAAGGGCCGCCCCACAGTCCGATGTCCGTAGCGCCCAGATCCAGGTCTGTCCAGGGCGGCGGAACCGTCAGGCCGCTGGTATCGCCCAAATCGATAAGGCAACTATGCAGATTGGGATGCAGGTCAGCGAATGTTGGATATGTAAACGGCGCTGGAGGATAGCTCTCGTAAAGCGGCGGCCCGGTGACCATGTGTGGCAGCGAGGCGGTCGGTTCCAGCCTATCGACACGGTTGTATTCAACGCGAGGCGTAGCGCCCAATCCCAGGTATATATCCTTAACCGTCGGCCCGTAATTATCATAGAAGCAGTTGCTGTGTATATCCGGCT
Organism: uncultured bacterium; assembly: GCA_964400105.1. Lineage (GTDB taxonomy): Bacteria > UBP14 > UBA6098 > UBA6098 > UBA6098 > CAYNTG01. The sequence continues at coordinate 5,627 of CAYNTG010000064.1, read as the reverse complement.
TCCCCGGATGGATTCCGAATGTGGCATTGTAAATGCCTCCGCCTTCTCTACCGGTAGCGAGGAAATCGCAAGAATCCGCGATGAAATCGTTATTGGCAACGGTGAAACTGGCGCCACCCATGATAAACATACCGCCGCCGGAAAGGTCGGCGCTATTGGAGAAGAAAAGATTATTCGCAACAATCGCTTGATAGGTATTGTCGTCGCCGTTGGAATATATCCCGCCGCCGTTGCCAGCCACCCCTCCAGCGTCCATGGCGCTATTAGCGGTGAAGTAATTACGCAATATCGTAGCGCCCTTAATGCAGTATAGCATCATTCCGCCACCGTTGCCGCCTATCGCGAGATTATTGTCGATATCCGAGTCGCAGATGCTCAGTGTTTTCGGGTCGAATGCGGCTATACCGCCGCCGCCGGTTCCGCCTATGCCATGAATGGCGATATTGCCGTAGAATGCGCAGGTATCGTAAATAACCGAGGCCTGATTTATCCAGTTGCCGCCGCCGGAAGTGTCCGCCTGATTTCCGATAAATGTATCCGCAACAACGGTCACCGGCGTGAAACTTGCTCCGTTGAAGGCATAGCCGCCGCCGTAGAAAGCATAGTTCTCGACAACGTAGTTGCTGCAAAAGGTTGCCCGTGTATCACTGCCGATATATCCGCCGCCGCCTTTGCCGGTGGCGCCCCACGCGGCAGAATTTCCCATAATCATATTGTCCGTCCACGTCGAGGATGTATTATCTCCCATATAGAATCCGCCGCCGTCGCTTTCCGCCCGGCAACCGGAAATTTCATTATCCGTGAAACTTACCAAAGGCCCCGGGATTGCCAATCCTCCGTTTAGATAAATTCCCCCGCCGTCGGCACGGGCTGTATCCACTATAAAATAGTTATCATGAACCGTCGGAACGGAAAGCTCGTCGATGAACATTCCGCCGCCGTTCACATCCGCGCAGTTCGCACGCATAGTATCTGCAGCAACGATGGGGATCGATTCTTTCAGGTATATGCCTCCGCCGTTGTTGTAGGCGTGATTCGTATCGATGGAATTCGCGTTTATCGGCATATCGGTTCTGTCCCAGAAAACACCGCCGCCGTCGGTTGCCATATTGTGGTTCATCCAGTTAGTCATGAAATTTCCACCGGTTGTCATCTCGATAAAAGCACCGCCGCCGTTGCGACCGGCGGTGTTCCGGCAGATATCGTTCGTCTCGATAATGGCCGGTGATCGGACACCGTTGATACCGCCGCCGTCCATAACCGCCGAGTTGTCGTTGATCGAGTTCCACCAAATGCGCGGGTCGGAATCGGTCATATAGATACCACCGCCGGCGTTGCCGTGGTTGTTCCAGATATAGTTATGGTCGATTTGATATCTTTGCATACTCATCACGCCGTTTATCTCGATACCGCTGCTGCCGTCCTGAATTGTGAACCACGCGAGGCGCCCTGTGTTCACAAGCCCTCCGACCAGCGGACCGAGTATCGAAAAAACCGGTGCCCTAAATGGCACCGGAGCTTCGGCGACTATTACCGGCGGCGGATACGCGCTCGAATCGCCAACTATCGTCACGTTATTCACGTTAATTATAATCGGATATGACGGCTCGACAGTGCCGTTATAGGACGGCATCACAAAGATGGTATCTCCGGGAGCGCTTATCATAAGGGCCGATGTAATATCTATATTCGGGAAAGGAACGTAGTGGATAGTTGCGAAGATACTGCCCATAACGAGCGCCACTAATAAGAAAACAAACGTGCATTTCATTTCGACCTCCTAATAAATAGCTAAATCAAGGCACAATTATCCTTTGATAACTGCGGTTACAAATTGGAAGATAAAATCGTGCTTTGAATATTCTTCCGATAAATAATAATACATATTATTTCATAGAACAAGTATTTTCTGTGCTATCTCGATTTTCAGCTTCCAAAAACCCGAAGGAGTGAGTATTATTGGAGAAACATGATCTTCGGGGCAATCGAGGCTTCGACGATTAAATCGTTCTTTAAACTCCGACTCGATGCTCATTCAATGAAAGCAAGTAAATTATATGTTAATTACAACCAATAAATAGACCCGTTTATTGCAACGATACCCAAATAAGAATGCCCGGAAAGGTGTATCAATGAATGTAAAGGCATTATGGAAACTATTGCCAATAAGGCGCGCATTCTTGTGGAAAAATCTCGTATATCAAGAAGTTCAAACACCGTTAAAGTTACTGTATCCATAGGAGCAACACTCGCAAATCCCGAGGACACAATAGATACATTATTTGAAAGAGCGGATAAACTGATGTATCTGAGTAAAAGTGCAGGTCGAAATCGTGTAACACTGAAAGAAGTGATGTAAGAAAATGGATAAGTATAGAAATAAGGACCGCGAGTATGTTTATAATTCTGAACTCGAAACCTTATATTCAACAGTCCGCAGTGAAATCGGGAAAAGGATAAAGGAATTCAGGCTATTATGGGAGAAAGGAACTGAAGAGGAACTTTTCCGCGAGTTCACATTTTGTTTATTGACACCTCAATCCAAAGCGAAATCGTGCTGGAAAGCTGTGGAAAGATTGAGCGGTGATAATTTACTTTTCGATGCATGCAGGGATGTAATCGCAAATAATCTCACAGGTGTGAGGTTTCATCATACTAAAGCGGCGAATATCGAACGAGCGCGGGAACTTTTTGTCAGGAACGGTAAATTTAACATTAGAACCCCGATAATGCGATTTGAAAGTCCATTCGATGCGAGAGACTGGCTTGTGCAAAATGTCAAAGGTTTTGGATATAAGGAAGCGAGTCACTTCATGCGCAATGTCGGACTTGGGGAAAATTTTGCTATCCTCGATAGGCATGTCTTAAGGAATTTGAAACGACTCGGTGTTATTGATGAAATCCCCCGCTACCTGAAAGCAAAGAGATATATTGACATTGAGCAGAAAATGAGACAATTTGCAGACGACATAGGAATTCCCTTGGACCATCTCGATTTACTTCTCTGGTTCAGGGAAACGGGAGAAATATTTAAATGAAAGGAATATGATGAATCCGAAAGCACTATATAAGGTTAGTTACGGCATGTATGTTGTCGGTTCGAGGAATGAAGAGAAACTCAACGCACAAATCGCCAACACGGTGTTCCAAATAACATCGGAGCCACCGACCATCGGTGTGAGTATCAATAAGCAGAATCTTACTCACGAGTTCATCGAAAAAAGCAAGGTTTTTTCTGTTACAATTCTTTCTGTGGAAGCCGACATGAAACTTATCGGGCATTTTGGATTCAAGTCCGGCAGGGATTTTAACAAGTTCGAGAATGTGAATTATAAGCCGGGCATCACAGGTGCTCCGATAATTATGGAAAATGCCGTCGGTTATCTCGAAGCCGAGGTTATCGATTCGCTCGATGTTGGAACGCATACAGTATTCATCGGAAAGGTCGTCGATGCCGGGATTCTCAGCGATCTCGAACCGATGACCTATGCATATTATCACGAAATCAAGGGCGGCAAATCGCCAAAGACCGCGCCGACATATATTGCACCGGATAACGAAAACAATAACAAGGAGGAAAAGATGGCTAAGTTTGAGTGCACAGTCTGTGGATATGTTTACGATCCCAAAAAGGGCGATCCCGATTCGGGGATAGAACCGGGAACGCCGTTTAAGGAAATCCCGGACGACTGGGTTTGCCCGGTGTGCGGGGTATCGAAAGACAGCTTCGAGGAGGTTTAATCATGGCATCGAGAGAGATCAAAAACGGCCTCTATTGGGTCGGCGCAATAGATTGGGACAGGCGTTTATTCGATGAATTGATACCATTGCCCAACGGCACAAGTTATAACGCATATCTTATCCAGGGTTCGGACAAAACCGCCCTTATCGATACGGTCGATCCTGCCAAAGAAGAAGAACTTATAGGCAACCTGAAAGACGCGGGAATCGAGAGATTGGATTATATCATCTCGAATCACGCCGAACAAGACCATTCTGGAAGCATCCCGGCGATACTCGACCTTTATCCCGATGCAAAGGTAGTTACAAATGAAAAATGCAAGACCTTTCTAAAGGACTTGCTACTAATTCCCGAAGAAAAATTCATCGCGATAAAAGACGGAGACACGCTGTCGCTTGGGGATAGAACATTGCAATTCATATTTACTCCCTGGGTGCATTGGCCGGAAACTATGGTCACATATCTTGTGGAGGACAAAATTCTATTCAGTTGCGATTTCTTCGGCTCGCATCTCGCAACATCTTCGTTATATGCCGAAGAGGGAGAAATATTGCTCGAGGGCGCAAAAAGATACTACGCAGAAATCATGATGCCATTCAGAGCCGTGGTTAAAAAGGACATCGAGAAGATTTCCGAACTCGAAATCGATATGATCGCACCGAGCCACGGGCCGATATACAGAAATCCCGCTTTCATTATCGATGCATACCGGGAATGGACCGGCGATAAGGTCAAAAACGAGGTCGTAATACCGTTCGTTTCGATGCACGGCAGCACGGAAAAGATGGTTTCCCGTTTAGTAGATTCGCTCATCGAGAGAGGGATTACCGTAAAACCGTTCAATCTGCCGAAAAGCGATATCGGTGAACTTGCGATGGCGTTGGTGGATACGGCAACGGTTGTGATTGCGACACCGATGGTTCTTGCCGGCGCGCATCCTGCAGCGGTTTATGCGGCATTTCTCACGAATGCTCTGCGACCGAAGGTAAAATTCGTCTCGATGATCGGATCGTTCGGATGGGGTGGAATGTTCGTCGAGCAAATCAAGGGACTGCTTGGTAATATCAAAGCGGAACTTATCGAACCCGTCATTATAAAAGGATATCCCACCGAAGACGATTTCGAAAAGATTGATAGATTGGCGGATGCGATATTGGAAAGACACGAACAGATAATCGAGAATTAAGAAATACCGATCTCAGATTAATTATCTCTTAGTTAATAAGCAAAAAATGGGCGGCTTCGGTCGCCTTTTTTAATTGCATATTGCTGTTAAAATTATATTTTTAGTGCAAAATGTTTCAAAGGATGAATTATGAGAAACTCACTACTAATTATTTCGTTAGTATTCGTTGTAGCTATTTTTGCACAAAGCAATTACGAGGTTCTACTTTCTAGGCCCGATATCACAGGCCTTACCGGTGGAACCTCGACAGAACTCGACGGCATAGTTACAGCAGGCCTCGCGGAAGGAACAATGGTCGCTATTTTCGACGGTAGCGAAACGCGTATCTATCGTTTAACTGTGGGGACAAACGAAGAGGACTCGCCAGGCATAATCCGTCCGGACGATTTCGCCAATCCGGGGAATGCCAAAGTATGGATTGCAAGCCTTTCCAGCGATCCCGAGGAGACGGGCTTAATCGATAATGTAATCGGCACGCAAGATACAATGATCGCTCATTGGGATTCGCTTCGTCATATCCCAACCGGTTTTGCGGACGGCGTGGACGACACCGGCCATTTCGAGCCAAACACAATAGACACGAATATCGCACATTGGGGAGATGTTCGAGATACACCCGCCGACATTGCCGACGGCGACGATCTGGGTTTCGTCCAGCTTCGCGCGAACGGTGAAACATGGCTCGCCGATAGCGTCACT
>CAYNTG010000063.1:10786-13674 GCA_964400105.1 uncultured bacterium | reverse complement strand
CGCCGCTGGCGACCAAAAATCGTGACAGTGACCGAAGGAAACACGTCTGTGCGCGGCGGCGATCGCCGATCAAAAATCCCAGCCGAAGAAGACGTCGTAATAGGGTCTCTCGAAACCTTCATGGAAATCCGTGCGCCATGCAATATCTAAGCGAATGCACGTTATGTTTCCGAGATTCATCCGAAGACCTGTGCCGACACTCGCGAGCGGCGGCTTCCATTCGTCTTCCCATGTCTGCCCGCAGTCGAAGAATAATGCGCCGTTGATTCCGCGAAGATTGACATCCAAAAATGGAAAGCGCATTCTAAATTGGTCGAGAACGGGAAATCGAAGCTCTGTGCTCGTGAATAGAAGATTTCGTCCATAAAAGCTGTAGAATGGATAGCCTCGAAAATCCCATGTTCCGCCCATCCAAAATCGCTGCGGCTCGGTTCCGCCCGATTGTCTTCCGACGATACGTGTCGCGATGGCCGATCTTTTTGAAAGGCGCAGATAGTATCGAAGGTCGGCGCTTGCGATGTTGCTGGATATCTCGCCGTTATCGAGGCGTAGTGACCCGCCAATCGTAGCATTCCCACGGAAACCCTCGATCGGACCGGTGCGACCCCAGAGGGCGTTATCTCGAATCAATGATAGATTAATCGAAGCGAATGCGCCCTCGCGATCCGGCTCTATTTCTGCAAAATATGTTTTCTTCGAGTATTCCAAATATCCGGTGGCGTCGGCGCGCACAAATCGATTGAATGGATATGAAATCGTGCCAAGAAATCCGACGTTTTCGTCGGAGAATCCCCAATCGATAGAGTTATAACCTTCGGTGTAGTAATGATATACTCCGGCTCCCCAAATCGGCCGGTCGGAGTTGTCATAATAAACCGCTGCGACGTTCAAATTTTGAAGAAAATCCTTGAGGGACTGTCCCTGATCGAAGACCATGAAATAAATCATTCGATCACCGAGCATGTCGGATAACATCCCCTCGATTCCGCCACCCGATTGCATTGCGGTGCTCGTCGATATCGTGCCTTGCGCGATGTCGAACGACAGCTTCGAATCGTAACCGATCTTGCTGCGTGCGACTTCTTCCGTCAACTTTCGAGGCTCCCAGCTTTTTTCCCAATCGACCCATTCAATATCTACTATTTGATAAACACTATCCCCTGGAATTGCGATTATCTGGTATCGATTATTCGTATAAACCGTTGCGAGAATGCTGTCGCCGCGCCATTCGGAAGGCTCGAAAAGCCCGGTGATGATATTCGATCTGCGAATTGCCACACTTGAATCGGGGAAAATCTCCCAGATATTTTTTATTCCGCGTGTGTTGCTCGATGAAAAAAGAATTCTTCCGTCGCGCCGGACGGATGGTTGCAAACAATTTCCTTCGAGACCGTCGAGGAATTCGATACGACCTCCGCTTTCCGGGATACGGCAAATTGCAGTCACTTCGCCGTTACCATTTTCGATACGGTCGCTTGAAAAATAGATGAAATCGTCGGAGAAAGTAGGGTTGAAATCACCGTAAATATCCTCGGTTAATCGGATAAGAGCATCGATTTCTAAATCGAAAAAATATATATCAGTAAAGCCGGTAATATCCGTGCCGGAGAAGGTTATTCGTCGGCCCGTGCGGTCGATCTGCGGACTGCTAATGCCGGGGATTTTGTCGAATCTTTTTCGATGGAGTATTTCGCCGGTTTCGGCATCGACGAACGTCAAAACATCGCCTGCTTGAGCCTTGACGCTCATAGCTATAACGCCGTTATCGGAGATTGAAAACGAGTTCTCAAAAAAGTGCATATCCTCGATTTCTTTATCGAAACCGCCGCGAATTAGCATATCTGCTTGTTGGTTATGAAGAAGATATATCGCGCCATATCCCATCCGCGAGGATTGAACGAGTATCCCCGGAATCGTGTCGCCGGGGGCATAATATGCAATCGGGGAGACGTTGAACCCATCCTTCGGCGTTGTGATGAGTCGTCCGGTCTCATGCGGAAGGTCGTATTCCGTCACCATCGGCCAATATTCATCGTGCACGACATCGAGCCATCTTCTCCCGGCCTCGGAAAGCGAGATTCCGAAATGCGATTCGAAGAGGTCCTCGAAATACTTGAAGCTGTGTAGATCGTCGATAACGAGCGGTATTCGCCCGGAACCGAATTCCGTGGCGAGCCAGTCGAAGAAGCTCTCGGCCTCTTTATACATCAAATAAGAGCCGGAGATCGAGTAGATATTGTCCAGCGGGACGAGCGACTCCTCGACCGCGCCCGAGCGAATTACCATCTCCATCTCCTCGGAATGACGTTCCGAAAGGTGCTCCGCGAGTCCCTCCTCGAACCACAGCGGCAGGGCATTCAGGAAAAAAAGCTCGTGCGCGTCGTGGATGAAGACGTTTTTATGAAGGACAAATGCGTGGGTCAATTCGTGTTTCAGCGTATGGCGAAAGTCACTGTAGCTTCCATTGAACGGCAGGACGACGCGGCCTTTATAATACTCCGTAAATCCGCCGACACCTTCCGGGAGTATCCATGGAATCGTATTCGTTTCCTGAAATAGATTCGGCGTTGGATAGACTATTACCGGCACGCGCGAGCGCGGCACGAACCGGAAATTCCCGACATGATCCCGCCAAAACTCCTCGACATCGTGGGCCGTGATCCTTGCGAGTCGATTCTCCTCACCAAAGAAGTATATATCGAAATGCTCGGTGCGAAGCCTTTGCCAATCGTAGTCTGCGTATTGTATCTTATTCTTGCCGAAATAGTATTGCCCGAATGCGACACCGGCAAACAATAACACAATGGATATCAATGTGAGTTTTTTCATAATCATTTAAAATATCCATATTGTAACGCAATGTCAATGTTCTTTGGGTTATATTCCGT
>CAYNTG010000063.1:0-10686 GCA_964400105.1 uncultured bacterium | reverse complement strand
TTTACGAAAAAGGTCTCCCTTTCGGGAGACCTTTTTTTATTCCGACATAAAGCCGGAACATGGTGGACTCGATTAACAGGCTACAAAGCTCTGTCTTTATCTTAATTCTATCGGTTCACGCGGGAAAATCAAGATATTTATTCTCATTTATAGATTCTCGACGAGCCTTTTCGTTTCGTGAGCGATGACGAACTCCTCGTCCGTGGGAACGACGATAGTTTTGACCTTCGCGTCCGGAGTCGAGATGTCCATGAGCTTACGCCACGCCTCGAAATTCAATTTTGCGTCGATCTCGATCCCGAGGAATTTCAGATCCTTCAGTATCTTTTCGCGGATCTCGTCTGAATTTTCGCCGACACCAGCGGTGAAAACCACGGCATCGAGACCGCCCATAGCGGCGGCGTATGCCCCGATATACTTTCTCACACGATAGCAATACATCTCGATAGCGAGGATGGCCGTTTTGTCGCCTTCCTTTTCCGCATCGAGGACATCGCGCATATCGGTATATTTTTCCGTGATGCCGAAAAGTCCGCTTTTCTTGTTGAGAAGGTCGCTGGTCTCTGCAGCGGTGAGGTTTTCCTGCATCTGGATAAAGAGCGGGATATACGGGTCCATATCGCCGGAACGGGTGCCCATGATAAGACCCTCCAGCGGCGTGAATCCCATCGATGTATCGACCGATTCGCCATGATCGACGGCGGTCATCGAAGCGCCGTTGCCGAGATGCGCGGTAACCATCTTCAGTTCCTCGATAGGTCTGCCCATAAGCTTCGCCGCTTCGTGGGCAACATAAAAATGGCTCGTTCCGTGAAATCCATAACGGCGGATCTTATGCTTTCTATAAAGTTCCATCGGCAGGCCATAAAGATAACTGTATTCGGGGATCGTGTGATGGAATGCCGTGTCGAAAACCGCGACCTGCGGAACACCGGGCAAATCGACGCTGCAAGCATCTATTCCCTTGAGGTTCGGCGGGTTATGCAGCGGAGCCAAAGGAATACATTTCTCGATTGCGGCGTGCGCCTTATCGTCGATAATAGTGCTTTCCGCAAATTCCTCACCACCGTGAACTACCCTATGCCCGACCGCATCGATCTTGTTGACATTATCGATAACACCGTGATTCGGGTCTGTAATCGCCTCGATTGCGAGTTCGATCGCATTCGTATGGTCGATTATACCCGAAGGCTCGATCTTAATCTTCTCGCAACCGTCTGGTTGGTGTTCGAGAAGCGGATTTTCGATCCCGATTCGGGACACTAATCCCTTCGCCATTACAATATTGTTCGCCATGTTCCAAAGCTGATACTTAACCGACGAGCTTCCGGAGTTGAGAACCAGTATTTTCATTGTGCTCCCATTGATTGGAGTTTATCGAACATTAATAATTAATACATGATTTTTTAATAGGATTTCAAGAATATTGTTTTTTTTTCGTAACATGCAACAGTTTTTTTATTTAACTATCCGGTCAACGAAAATAGTTTCTACTTCTATTGATTTACTAAAATAATAAATGGCAGGCTAAAGGCCTGCCATTTAGTGGGATATGTAGGACGGGACGCATACATGCGTCCTCTATTTTAGGTATATAATCTTTTTTGTGACAGATTTATCTCCAATTTTCGCACGGACAAGAAAGACGCCGCTGCCGACCGATTTTTCAGGCTGCCAGATTACCGGCGTCGGCACGACCTGCGGGTTTTCAAAATCGCAGGTCGTAACGGGCAGGTCGGCCACCAGACGTCCGGCGATATCGAATATCTCGACCGTCGGTAGGTCGGACATTCCTGTCTGACCATTCTGAACAGACAAGAATGTCTGTTCTACCGAAATCCGCACTGCGGAATTAAACGGATTGGGATAGGCGGAGAGGGCGATATCCTGCGGCTTGAATGGGTTTTCTGGAATATCTATGAGATCGGTTATAAGCTGAATATCGTCAATAAACCAGCCGCCGGCCGTAACATGCGCGTCGGAGCCGAAATGGAATCGGACTCGAGCCGTTGGATAGAATGGTGAAAGATCGACCGAATCTTGTCGCCACGATATCGAGCCGGAATAGCATGGCGTGCCGGACGCAAATGGGCTTTCAGGATTATCCCGAATATATTTATTGTATCCGGGAACCGGATCGATTTGCATCCAATTCTCGCCACCGTCCGTGGAAACCTCGACGATTCCACCATCCCATGCGTCGTAACCGCTACCATTCTCTGCATCGATCGTGTGCCAGAAGGTCAAAGTGGCGGCCGTTCCAATCCGCAGATCGGGCGTTGTCAAAGCGCCGTCGGCCTGATCGGAATACTCGCTACCGGAGCCGAAATAGAAGCAATGACTTCCTGTGGACCATGGATTATTCTGCGAAACACGACTCCATTCACTAACATATCCAGAGAGAATGGAATAGGTCGAATATCCTCGGCCAACGATCTCGAAATCCTCGAGGTAACCGGGATAAACATAAACCTTATATGAACCGCCAGGCGGATACGATGCGACATTATGCGAAGACGAATTATCGATAGCCACCGACCAATAATCCACCGTATCGCCGCCGAACGGCATCCCCGGAAGGTCTCCGACCCACACATCCCATGTCTCGGTTTCATAAAGCGGAGAAGGTGAAAGGTCGGTGCTTCCGATCCTTCCATAGATACCGGCCATCGAAATCCCCTGGTCGTCGCTGATATCGAGTTCCCACTGCGGCGGCCATGCATACTCGAACCACGGTCCGATCGGAAGCGCGATTATCGTTGGAGCGGAGCTATCAACCAAGACGCTAAACGTATGCCACGACAAAGGAACGCCGGCAGGAGAGACCATTGGATTGCCGCCGTTATCCGAGGCTATGATATAATAATCGATCACGCTACCATAGGTTTGAGCCTCGATAAATCCCTTATAGACGCCGAATATCGGAGTCATGGGTTCGCGTTCCCATGCGCCGCCGTCGAGACGCCAATATAGTGCGATAGAGTCCTCTAAAACGCCAAGTGTCGCGTTAAACATCGCCTCGACGCGATACGTTCCGGTCGTATCGTCGGTGTTGTTAAGCGGTCGATGGGCAATATCGAGGAGAAATCCGGGGCCGATTCCGTGAGCGCCGTAGCTTTCATATATAAGCCTGCCGTGAGGCGTTCCGTTATAGATATTGCCGTCGTCATCGTCGGTTGTGAGTGTCGCCCAGAAAAATGCCTCGAAATCCTCCGGATAGAGGAATCGTGTGAGATGGACGAGCGAATCGGCAAGCGGTCTTCCGATCTCCTCCAGAATGGTCCACCAGCATGGGCTGATGATCTCGCCGTCGGCGTGAACCTCGCCGACGAAATTGCCCGGAAAGACCTTCAGGCCGTTGACGCGACGCATGAAAGTCGTTCCATCGCGAAATAAACCGCCGTCGCCCATCAACGGGTTACCAGTTATGCTGCATGCAAAATAGTCGCTAAGCGCCTCGTCGATAGCGCCGGATTGTCCGGAATATGGAAGCATTCCCGAAGGATAGATATGATGCGTAACTCCATGTGTATATTCGTGATAGATCACATCGCTGAAAAGAGCCATGTCGTAAAAAATCGTTTCGCCACCACCAAAATTTATTCCGTGACCATCGTAATTGGCATTATCCGCCATATAAGAATAATTCACCGTAACCGTCATGCGATAGTCCATTCCGGAAAATCCGAGTGTATCTTTTACATAATTATGCATCCGGTTCGTATGATAATATCCATTCATCTGGTCGTCGGGAGAGGTCGCTTCCGTCCATGTGAACGAGTATGGCGACGAGATCGCCGAAGCGGTGAACGACGCATCGGAACCGGAGTCATTTGTTACATTGGCGTAACGACTATAATGTGTCGTCGAGAAATCTGGCGCTGCGGATGCGACGTCGAGCGTCCAGCTTCCGCCGACATCGGCATATGTCAAGGTCGAACCGAGGTAGATTCTCGTATAAAACCAGTCGCCGGTCTCGAGCAGTTCGTCCTTGAATTCCGGATGATATTGTCCGCGCACAACACCTGAGTGCTCGAATGCACGAAGCTCGTTGGTAATCGCGACGATATCGCCGCTTTGCACATCCACAACGACCTGCCAAAGTCCGATCGGATCGTCCGCCATTATCCGATATACCCAAACGGTATGAGCCGTAAAACCGGTTTCGTTCCATTCCGGATAGACGAATTTACCGAGTCGATCTATTCTCCTCGGTTCGATTTTCGGTGAAACGCGACGAATAGCGATTTCGAGTCCTCTTTCCTCGTCGATCGATGTCGCCGCCGGAAGTCCAATTTCAGGAACGAGCTTATTGCTCGTAAAAGCGATTCGCGCATCCGATGTGATTATCGCGGTTAGATAGCCGCCCCAAACCGGAACATTGCCGGATGTCTGGCGTAGCGATACGAATGCACGGTCGCGTGCCCATTCAACCGAATATGGTTCGAGGGAAAGTTCGGAAACTCCGAAAAAATCTGGATATGCCGAAACGAATGCGAGCAGCGCATCGGTCGCATTGAACTCATCGACGGAAGCGAATCCCGGTATGGGCAATGCGTAACCTGTCAACATCTCGATCCTTCCCGTGACCGGGTCCAACCTCGAATGACACGGAGCTTCGAGAAGATTCGTGCCGCCCGGAAGCTCCACGGTCAAACCAAATTTTGCCGGTAGCGGCTGCGGGCGCAAATTTTTAATCTCCGAAGGCCCATTCGATTCGAAAGGAACGATCGCATAAATACATGTTGCAAAGACAATTACAAAGAAAATGCTCTTTAATAGGGCGGTTTTCATTTTACCTCCGATAGAAAAAACAGCAGAGAGTCTGCTTGGAATGAGAGCAACTATACTAAACCATGAGCGAAAGCTCGATAAATAGTCCTCCGTATAAGGAAGGGATAGATTGACATTTTATTATATATAATTATCTGCCGATTTCAAGTATCCTCGACTTTTTGATTTTGTAACATATTGTGTGTATTTAGAAATTAGTAGTGGCGCAGCGTGTGACCGAAGGAAATCCGTAGGGCTGCGCCAGTTGATAATGGAACGGGTCGAGCACATCGGCTGTCCGTAGGACTGAATCGGAAACAATCCAAAATAGTTGCTAAATTATTTCGTAGATGTATCTTATTTGGATTAAATTTTATGGAGCTTAAAATGAGAAAAGCTATTAGAGTTGGATTGACGAACGTTCGTCAAGAGCTTGCGGAGAGGCTATATCTGACCTCGGGTTTAGATATAACAAAGCCCGTGCAGGTATATTGTCTTTTAACATACCGATGCAACGCTCGATGTAAGATGTGCGATCACTGGCGGTTGGAGCACTATCCTGAGGAGTTGCCAGCTTCGGTATGGATCGAAGCGCTTCGCGACCTGAAACGATTTTCTCCCGGCGCTCACGTCCAATTCACGGGCGGCGAGGTATTGATGAAGAATGATTTTTTGGACATCCTGAAATGGTGCGGGCAGAACGGTTTATCGGCCGGGATGGTAACGAATGCCGGCATGATAACGCGCGAGATCGCCGAAAAGATCGTCGATTGTCGCCCGAACAACGTCAATATCTCTGTCGATTCGCCGTTCCATGCGGTTCACGACGAGCTTAGAGGTCGGGAAGGCTTTTTGAAAAAGGTGATTGCCGGGATCGGATTTCTGCGGGATGCATCGGAGAAAGCCGGCGTAAGGATCGCGATCTCGGTGAAACCGACGATGAGCAAATTGAATTTCGAGTCGATGCCGGAGCTTTTGGAGAAGGCGGTATCGTGGGGCGCGACGATGATGAACATCCAGCCGCTGGTGGTTCGGACGGACGAGACGGTCGGGATGGATATCGCCGGTTTGGACGGCGTGGAAGAAGTTTTTACGAGGCTCCTCGATATGAAAAGAGCGGGGTATCCGCTCGTGAATACAAAGCGCCAGTTCGATTCGTGGAATAAAATCGGAACGGTTCAATCTCGCCGGAGAAAGCCATGCACTGTGGGCTTGAGGCTTTTAGAGATTCTTTCGGACGGCGATGTCCAATTCTGCAACCATATTTTAACGCGAATCGGGAATATCCGGGAAAGTAAGATCAGTGAGCTATGGTATAGCCCACAGGCGAAGATCGAGCGCGAAAAGACGGTTCTGTGTCGATATAATTGCACCGCTTCGTGTTATGTTAGCAGGACTTTTGCGGAAAAAGTAGTGTTTTTCTGGCGTTCTTTTGTCGATAAAAAACGACGACATTGAATAGGATATAAGAAAAGTGGAAAGATATTCATGTGAAGATAATTCAATGGTTTAAAATAGTTGAAAGCAGTCGTTTTATTTCTATAATCAAAAGCTAATTAAGACAAAATCGACGCACGGGAGGATTTATTTATGCGTAAGAATATATTGATCCGCGATCTTACCCTCCGGGATGGGCAGCAATCCCAGCTGGCCACAAGGATGAACCAAAATCAGATCGATAGGGTGCTGCCTTTTTACCGCGAAGCGAATTTCTATGCCATGGAGGTTTGGGGAGGCGCCGTTCCCGACTCGACGATGCGTTATCTCGGCGAAAATCCGTGGGATCGCCTTGCAAAGATCAAGGAGGGCGTCGGCGATACGTCATTATTGACGGCGCTTTCGCGGGGACGAAATCTTTTCGGATATAATCCCTATCCCGAAGAGGCTATCGAGGGATTCAATCGGGTCGCTATCGAAACAGGCGTCGATATTATGCGCATCTTCGACGCCCTGAACGACATCGACAATATGCGTTCGACGATCGAGGTCGTGCGAAAAAATGGTGCCAAGACCGACTGCGCGGTGTGCTACACCACCGATCCTCATTTTACGTTCGGCGAGCGTGTTAAGGGATTTTTATCCGGCAAAAAGCTGCCAAAATCGGTTTTCGGGATCGATTATTTCGTTAATAAATCTCTCGAGCTCGAGAGCATCGGCGCGGATATGATCACAATCAAGGATATGGCTGGCCTGATTCACCCAAAAATCGCGGGTAAGCTATATCGCGAGCTTAAAAAGAAGGTGAAGATACCGATCGATCACCATAGCCACTGCACGCCCGGATACGGCCTTGCTTCGGCTTTTCTTGCGATTTTAAACGGCGCGGACATCGTCGATACCGTGATCATGAATTTTGCGGAAGGCCCTGCGGCACCGTCGTTCGAGCTGATTCAGATTTTCTGCGATAAGCTCGGGATCGAGACCGGCGTCAATCTCGAAGCGGTCGGCAAGATCAATTACGAGCTTCGCGGAATCCGCGAGGAGCTGGCGGATTTCGACAAGACCGGTCAAATGCCGATAGTCTTCGATATCTCGAAGGACAAAATTCCACCGAAAATCGACAGGCTATTCGACGAGGCCGTCAAGGCAGCCATCGAAGAGAAAATCGACCCGCTCCTCGAAGCGACACACGCAATCGAGGATTACTTTCATTTCCCGAAGCCAAACCAGATCGTCAAAGAGGCTCAAATCCCCGGCGGGATGTATTCGAATATGGTTTCGCAGATCGATACTATGGGCATGTCCCATCTCTTCAATACCGTTTTGAAAACGGTTCCCACCGTCAGGGTCGATTCAGGATGTCCGCCTTTGGTTACACCCACGAGCCAGATCGTCGGCGTTCAGGCCGTGAACAGCGTGATAAGTCAGGCCAAGGGGGACAGTTTCTATGCCATGACCTCGGCACAGTTCGTCAACCTCGTTCGCGGCGGCTATGGCAAAACCCCGATACCGGTCGATCCCGAGTTCCGAAAGAAGATTACCGGCTCGCCGGAGGAAGTCCCATACGATACGTCGAATTATGTAAAACCGGATAATCCCATTCTCGAGGATTGCGGCGGCGTGAGACTTGCGGAGACCGAGAAGGAGATGCTTCTGCTCGAACTTTTCCCGGCGGTCGCGACCAAATATCTCGAATCCAAAAAGCGCAAGATGTTCGATGACGAACAAAAAAAGATTTTCGATGCCGAATTTAAGATCCGCGAAAAGGAATTCACGAAGATTCTGTCCGGTATCGAGGGTAATTACCAGATTGCGCCGGAGGAATACTACGCGAGTTAGCCGATTTCTCCCGAATCACTTAAAGTCGCGTTAATCCCATGTCCTAATTTTGTGGATAAGTGTCGCCTTGGGACGTCGCGCCGACGAGAATTTCTCGTCGGCCCGTCGGTTTGGTCGGCCACTCGAAAATCGATAATCTTCTTATGCGATATTAGCTTTTGTTATCGACGACCGAGCTTGAATTAAGCCCTTCCGGGTCGTTCTCGAACGATCCGTGGGGGAATGGGCGGTTCACAAACCGCCTCTACGAACGACCGAAATAACCGAAACAATTTTTCGTGGACCTGGCGGTCAGATTGCTCTCGAACGCAAACCATTCATCGAGGGAAAAAGACATGGGTGGTTACAAATAACGTGATTGAAGGGAGCGAATCGGCGAAGCCGTTGAGCACAAACATCTCCGGCATTGCCGGTGGCTGTCGGCCCTGCCGACCACGGCTGGCTGGACATAGACGCTTGACAAAAGGCGATTGGCGAACTACCTTGGATATGAAAATGCGCAGAACCTCAAATAAATGCACTCCCGCGAGTGAAATAAAAAAAGAAAGGCCTAAAATGAAAAGAAATATATGGATTGCTTTGTTTACGTTGGTAATAGCGATGCTCCTAATCGTAGCATGTTCAAAGGAACCTACTACTCCGGACAACGGGGACGAACCCACCGAAGAGCAATTACAGCAACTCGATGATATCCGGCAAAGCCAGCTCGAATATTACACCGGGCTTGAAAACCTTCTTTCCGAAATGGACACTGCTTCCGCAAAGGATAGCATCGTTGCAACCATGTCGTCCGACACATTGATAGAATGGGCTATCGTAACATCGCAGGGCATTAATATCCAATGGGAAGCCGGATTTGCCGGCACTCTATTACTCGATCCAAAGCGCAGTTACTCCGGCGATTTAGATCGTGCGACCGGGAGAAATCGCAGCTCAATAAAAAGCCACACCGCAACTGGTTCCGTATGTCCAAAATCCAAGAAAACTCTCTATCTCTCGGCCTTCTATACTGAGTTTGGTTATTGGGAAGACGAGGTAATAGACTCCGCCAATGCTGTTTTTGCACAAGCGGGATATGATAACTTCGAAGTCTATAAGAACGCAGAATGCACTTTTAGCTGGTTCAACACGATGGGCCTGCTCGATGACTACGGCATTATCAGGATTTCATCACACGGAAATATTTGGCCTTCGGAAGCGGACATCCAGAGTGTATATCTCTGGACGGGTGAAACCGTTAACCGCTCAACGGACTTGACTATATACGATTACCTTGCAAGTGGACTCATTCACATGGGTACCCGCGATAGTTCAACTTACTATACTATAGATGGGGCATTCTTCGCCGCCGCCAATGACTTCACATACGAAAAATCCTTTATATCTCTGGGGTTTTGTTATGGCGCTCTTGGCAATTGGCCAACCGACCTTGTTAATTTCAGTGGTGCAAGCGCCGTTACAGCATATAGCTGGGCGGTTTGGGATTCGGCAGACGCTGTATGGACTGAGGATTTCTTTGGGCAAATGTGCGACACGACTCTTGAGAATCCGCTCACGATTGGAGAATGGGATTCCGGCAGCGATCGCTTATATTACGATACTGAATATTCCCGCTGGGTGGCCCTTCTATACAGCGGCGCCGACACCATGACGCTCTGGAAACCATTTAACATAACATCCATCACCCCGACGAGCGGTATGGAAGATACCATTGTAACAATCGAGGGTGTGGGCTTTGGAAATACAGAGGCTCAAGTCCGGTTTGGAACTGTCGTGGCAACGGATATTTCCGCGTGGTCGGATACACTTATCAGAGTCGCAGTCCCCGCCGGATTGGCGGAGGGCATTGTGATTGTGAAAGTCGTGGTTGACGGTTCGGAAACCAACGGCGTGGAATTCACTATCGGAAGCGCTATAGACCTATCGGTATTTACACATATCACAATACGCCTCATTTTTGTCGGCAGGTATCATAATTCCGCAGGTGGATCGTGGGATGATGACTTCGATCTTGCGAACTATACGGGCGAAGGTACAGATCATTTCGATGGCAGTTTTTCCGGTAATACTTTTTATGGCTACTATACCGAACATGGTGAAACAGAAATAGAAACTGAAGTAACTATAACAGTTGATCCCATTGCAGGAGAACTAACAGGTTATGAGTTCACCAGAACAGAAAATAATGTTGGTTTTACAAATGTTCTCGCTTTTTCGTGTCCAGTAACCAACATTCCGATGCATGGAAATTATTACGGTCCGGGATACCCTATCTGCTTCACACTCAATGGCACGGGGGTCTGCAACCATATCTCCGATTTTGAGCGTAGATATGATCGTTATGTGGATAGTTCTTGGGAGGAATGTACAGGCTATTATTGTAATGAAGAGAGTGCCTTCGAGATAAATTTCTATGATTATTAAGATTTCGCGCGCATTTTTCGGCAGGCTGCCCGGCGCGGGAGCGGAAATAGAGATATTCGATATCGCGGGCCGGATGGTGGAAACCCTCCGGCCTTCGGCCACCTCCCTTGTTAAGGGAGGCACAGAACCCGTCCCCCTTAACAAGGGGGATGTCGCGCAGCGACAAGGGGTTTATATTTGGCAACCCTCCGCCTCCGTCACCTCCGGCAT
>CAYNTG010000062.1:0-13809 GCA_964400105.1 uncultured bacterium | reverse complement strand
TGTGGAGTTAGGAACAACCATGAAAGGAGAACGCGAACTACAATATCTTCACCGCCATGTCGATAACGTGATGGCATATTATAAGGTGCCGGGTCATCTTGTGAAAAAAGTCCGAACAACGAATCGAGACCATGTTTCGCTCATTGCGCGCAAGAACCAGTAGATTAAGGGGATGGCAGTCAACTGAAACTTTAACCGGAATGCTAATTCTAACCGCCGACTCGAGAGGACTTCTTAATAGATACAAATAAGTAATTGCAAACTCATGAATTAACAAAAATGTTTGACAAAACCTCATACGGGGGATATTTTGAAATATAAAAATGGAGGAAACGATGAAGAAATACATGATTTTCGTGTTTTTATTGGCTTTGCTGCCGCTTGCAATTTTTGCACAGTTCGAACAAAACCAATATCCTGATATAGACCTTAAATCTGTCGGCGTGAAGGTTGGTCCGGCGATTCCAGATTCGCCATACAAGGTCGGTTTCGCGTTCGGTTTGTTTGCAGATCTTGGCAAATTTCACGAGATCGTCGGCCTTGAGGCCAACCTCGAATACTTTCGCGTAACAAAAGAGGTCGATGACTATTATGTGTATTCGCATTCGGATATATCCCTGACGGCAACGGTGAAGATAATGCCGGATGTCGAAAGCATTCCATTCGATCCATATATCGGGGGTGGATTAGGTTTCCACTATATCACAGACACGCCGGATGAAAGGACAACCGAACCTATCGAAAACGATATGAGGCTGGAGATTCATATCGTCATCGGTGGAACATATAGAATAACCGACGAGATCGATGGCATCGGCTGCTTCAAGGTCAATCTCTCCGATATCTCGACATATAATCCATATGTCGGGGTCGCATTCGACCTGTAACATTTTACCGGTCAAGAGGTTATATAAAAAAGGTTGCTTTTCGGCAACCCTTTTTATATATTATATGGAATTGTATAAACCGGGGGATTTTTGCTGAAATGATCATATCGTCGCGACTCTATATATCCCTTTTCACAATTCTTTTCGTATCTGTGGCCTTATCGACGCCATATGAAATCACGTTCACCTCCGCAGACGATTTTTCTTCAGGCGAATTACATAATATCATCGTAACACCCGACCCGTTTTTCCCGGACGGCGCGTTGATGCTGACGGAATTCGATACGATCCGGGTGCTTCAGGTCTTTCCGGCGGGACACTGCGCCGATTGCATCGATCGCACGGTGGATTCGCTCGCCCCGTTCGGAACACCGCCACTGAATTTCGATATCGAGATCACGACGATAGATAACTGGAACGATATCGACAGCCTGACGGATCCGTTTGACGCGGCGGATCCGATTACACTTTCCATTTTCGACAGAATCCTAACAGAATACGACATCGTCTTCTTCGGAATCGCCAACGGCTACGGCGGTGCGGACAACGACCTCGACGGCAGCGGCAAGCGCATGGTTCGCGAGTTTGCCGGACTCGGACGCGGCATCGTTCTCACGCACGACACGATAGCGAAGCGCGAGGGGATGTTCGGAAGCCACACGATAGGAACCTTCGTTCACGAGAATTTCAACGACATCGACGATGTTACCGGCCTCGACGCCGAATGGGTATCCAGTTCCGCGCCGGCTCATCTCTATTACAACGTCGATCGCCATCCATCGGCCCCCGCCGGCGCAACGATCATGGAGTCGCCATTCGATCTTCCCTCGACGTTCAATATCACGGCATGCCACGAATTCGGAGAGCATTACGCCGCCGGGCAGATATGGTTCGAAGGCCCTGACGACGAGATTTATATGCACACATATTTCTCGCCCGACTACGGCAGCTATGCCTCCTATTTTTCGACCGGGCACGCCGAGGAATACGACGGCGATTCATTCCGGCCCCTTCCATGGGAGGGAAAGGCGATGATCAACGCGATGTTCTATGCATATTTCGGCGGCTACGGATCGGGAGTTTATACGAGCCCGATCTTCTCCGCGCCTTGCCCCGGCGGCCTCGAAGAGATGGTGTGCTGGATCGATACAACCGGCGGCGCGACTGTTACCATCGAGCTTTGTTCCTCGACCGACGGAATTGCATGGGGTGGATGGCATATTATCGAGCCGGAAACACCGATTCCGGCGATCGTAGCCGAGGGGCCGTTCTATCGCTATCGCGTTTTCATGACCAGAAGCACGACAGGAGACAGCCCCGTGCTTCATTCGATCACGTGGTATTTTGATCTTTTAACCCCGAAACTCGAGCTTATCGAGCCGGAGATCGCGGGCTTCAGCTCGTGTAGCTGTGGCGTCGTTTCGTGGAATGTTCATTCGGAAACGGCTATCGATCTCGCGAGCGCGTCCATCGACCTGAATTCGGTTCATTACGGCCCATCGAGGTGCGCTTACAACCCGATCGATTCGGTCTTCGAGTTCCTCGGCCCTGCGGAATGCTGGGAGCACGGTGTTACATATTACGGCCTCGTCGAGATTCTCGACGGCGAAACCGGATGCCCGCGAAGTGGCGACACGACCTTCGTTTTCACCGCCGATTTTCGCCCTCCGACGATCACGAACCTCGATCCTCCGCCCGGCTCGATCATATCCGACGACACCCCGATAATTGCCGTAGTCGTCCACGATAGCGTATCCGGCGAGCGAAACTGCCTCTTTAAATGGATAATCGAAGGGGACACGGTCGCATGGGGCGATCCGGGGCTGAGCTGGAACGGAACGACCGGAAGATTAAGCCTTACGACATCGATATTAGCTTTTTCTTTATCCGGGCCGGTGGAGGTCTGCGTCGTCGCAGGAGATAGGGCGGACGGCTGCGGCGCGAATATGGCCGACACATGCTGGAGCTTCTATATCGACAACATCGGCCCGACGGCGGAGATGATCTCGCCACCGACAGGTTTTCTATCGTGCGATAGCCTCCGCGCGGCATTCGTTCTTTACGACACCATGGTCGTCGATTCAAGCAGCATAATAATCTCCGTGGGAAGCGATACCATCGCATTCCCCAACGGGATGGCCTTCTCAGCCGGAACGCTCACCATCTTTCCCGATATTCCCGTTGCCGACGGCGACACGATAATCGTGCGATTCGAGCAAATTACCGATATGCTCGGCAACAATGGCGGCCCGATCGATTTCGAGATAATCGTAGATCGAAGCCCGCCCATTATATGGGATAGAATTCCGCCGGACGGCGGCTATGTCGGCCTCGCCGCGCCGACGATCTCGATGCGCATCGGCGACGATATCAGCGGAATCGACGAGGACAGTATCGTGGTGAACATCGACGGTGTCGATTACACTATCGCCGATGGAAGCTGGGACGGCGAGCTTTTGACGCTCGACGGTTCGGCGCTCGGATGGGATTTCGAGCACGACGATTCGATAGCGATTTGCATCCGCGCGACGGACAACGCTTCGGGATGCGGCCCGAATGTCCTCGAGGAATGCTGGTTCTTTTGGGTAAATCTTCTCGGACCGCAATGTTATATCGTCGGCCCAACCGACGGAATGATCGTCGGCTGCGACAGCTTTGACATCATTTTCATAATCGACGACCCAAATGGAGTCGATCCGGCATCGATCGGATTTACGGTGAACGGAACCGCTTACTCGGTCGCTTCGCCGGAGGTCGAGTTGCATGGAGATACCGCCTTTTTCCTCGCCACGGTTCCATGGAGCCACGACGACGTCGTCGAGATGCACATCACAGATGCCGACGATTCGCTCGGCAACGCGCTCGAATCCCCCTGCGAATGGAGTTTTACCGTCGATCTTATCGCGCCGGATATTCTCGATCTCGATCCTACTCCCGGCGGCGTTGTCGATACCGCGCAGCCGCCGATCTCGGCGATTATTTCGGATGCATCCGGTGTTTTGAAATCAACTGTAACGATCTGTGCCGCCGGGGATTGTTGGGATTTATCCGATTCGCCGCCGGGGCTAACCATGAACGGCGATACGCTGACATTCGATCCGGTCGCCGCCGGCTATTTCTTCGATGAGGAATCGGTGTTCGTGACGATTTCCGCCTGCGACAGCACAGAATGGTGCGGCCCGAATTGCTCGGACACGTCGTGGTTCTTCTGGATCGATAAACTCGGCCCTCACGCGTGGCTCGTCGAGCCGGATTCGGGCGTCTTCAGCAGTTGCAGCACGCAAGGTTTTTCGGCGCGACTCTTCGACCCGTCTGGAATAGTCATGGATTCGGTCGAGCTGTCGGTAAATGGAATTCCGATTCGATGGCCGGACGCGGCTTTGCAATATATCGACGACACCCTGATATACACCCCGCCCGTTCCGTGGAACCATCTCGACACCGTTCTTTTCGAGCTTTATTTCGCTTTAGATTCACTCGGAAATCCGCTTCAGGACACGATAATAACCGGGGTTGTTATCGACCTTATGCCGCCGCTCGTGGAGCCGGTCTCGCCGCTTCCGGGAAGCGGCGATGCGCTCCCAATGGACACCGTTTCGACCGTTATCACCGACGACGGTTGCGGGATCGATCTCGATGCGCTCGAATTTTACGCTTCGGGGGAACTTATTCCGATTGGATCGCAACTCGCACTCACCGGCGACACGCTCGTTTTCACGCCGATAGATTTTCATTTTGCCGAATGCGAAACGGCGCACATTCAGGTTATTGCGTCGGACTGCGCGCAGTTCTGCGGCGAAAATTCGATAGACACAAGCTGGTCGTTTTACGTGCCGGACGACGATACGCTCGGCCCGATCTGGATCGATTATTATCCGACCGTTTGGATCGAGGATTCGGTTTTCGTTTTGACATGCCGCGCATTCGATAGCTCCGGGATTTACGGAGCGCCGGCGTCCGATCCGCAAGCGCCGTTTATCCGATGGGATTTCGATGGCGAGATCGACCTCTCGTGCGACACTATCTATCTCGATTTGATCTCCATCGACGCCGATACGGCAACATTCGAGGCGACCACACCCCTCGTTTCGACCGGCGAAGAGATCGTATTTCGCGCGAGCTGCTGGGACGACGACTTCGATTTCTCCATCGCTGAAGACCGCACACGGAGCGACTCGCCGCTCTGGACGATTTCGGTGCTCGAACCGGCGAATATCGAGTTGACATGGCCGGTTTTCGGCATGGTAACCTCCTGCCGGGATCAACAGCTTCGCTTTTCGATCACCGGCGAATCGAGCCTCAATATGGAAACTTGCATCTTCGAGATCGCTGGCGACATATTCGCCCTCTCCGATTCGGAGCTCGATGTCGAGAGCGACAGCGTTTTTGTCTTCACGCCGAGCGGAGATTATTTCTTCGAGGGGCAGGCAATAGTTCGCCTCGTTGCGGCGAGCGACGAGCTTGGCAATCCGCTTCACACGCCGGTCGAATGGATCTTTTACGTCGATATTTCGCCGCCGGTGATCTCTCCAACATCGCCACAAAACGGATCGATGGTCGATTATGAAAACTCGAACTGCGCTCTGAATATATTCGATCTCATCGCGGGAGTCGATACGGGATCGATTATCCTGACGATTCTCAACGACCCGGACTCGGCGAGCTTCACGCTAGACAGCCCCGGAATGGAATGGGATTCCGCATCGGGGCGCATCGAATTCTCGCCAATCGTTGCCGGATTCCATATCGAAGAGGGCGACAGTCTATATTACACGGTTTGCGTCGGCGACATGCCCGACATTTGCTCGCCGAATCGTGGATGTCTCTCTTTCATGTATTGGATCGAACCGGAACTCGAATGCAGCACGAGCACAGATCCGTTCACGCCGAACCTCGACGGATATAACGACGAGGTCTCACTCTTTTGGCCGGGATTCTATCGCGATGGAGCCGAAATCGAGATATTCGATATGCGCGGAATCCCTATCCGCGTGATAAATGCGCCGCCCGGCAAGCCGGAAGTGGGCGCATGGGACGGCAAAAACGACAACGGGCGCGAATGCCCCGGCGGCGTCTATATTTACATTGTAAAGGTCGATGGGAAGAGGATCTGCAGCGGCACGATTACTCTCGCGCGTTGATATGGGAAAAAAATGAAAATTTGGAAACTATTTATTCCGTTATTATTGATCGCCGGGTTGAACGGTCTTTCCTGTGATTTTTCAAATGCCGTTCGGGTGGTTTATCTTAAATGAAATTTAATAAGGCACGATATATGCTACATGTATAGAAATTCATCTAATTGATCCGTTTCGATAGTTTAATAAGGAGTAGTATGATTCAAAGATATAGCCGGGAAAAGATGTCGGAGATTTGGAGCCAGAAGAACCGATTCCGCAAATGGCTCGATATCGAGCTTGCGGTTTGCAAAGCGCATCACGAAATGGGAGCTATCACACAAAAAGCGATTGAGAAGATCGAGGAACTCGCCGATCTCGAAATCGATATCGATAAGATTGCCGAAAGGGAGGCGGAGACTCACCACGAGGTCATAGCTTTTCTGAATGTTCTTCAGGAAGAGATCGGCAAGGAATCACGGTTTATCCACATGGGACTGACATCGAGCGATGTCATGGACACCGCGACCAGTCTCCAGATGGTCGATGCCCTCGCTATCGTCGAGAAGGATGTTACCGAACTGCGTGCTACTGTTCGAAGGCTGGCGGAGAAATATAAATATACTCCCATCATCGGCCGAACACATGGCATCCACGCCGAACCGACGACATTTGGATTGAAGCTGATAATCTACTACGACGAGTTCAGCAGACATCTCACACGTATAAAGGCGCTTCGGAAAAGGATCAAGGTCGGTAAAATATCCGGCGCGGTCGGAAACTACGCTCAGATCGACCCGGAAATCGAAATTATAGCGCTGAAAGAACTCGGTCTGAAGCCAGCTCCTGCGAGCAACCAGATACTCCAGAGAGATAGACATGCCGAGTTTGTTTTCGTGCTCGCAATTATCGCGGCGACGTGCGAGAAAATCGCGCTGGAGATTCGCAATCTTCAAAGAACCGAGGTAACGGAAGTCGCAGAACCATTCGCCCATAAGCAAAAAGGCTCTTCGGCAATGCCTCATAAAAGAAACCCCATCAAATCGGAGCAGATTTGCGGGCTGGCAAGGGTAGTGAGGTCTGCCGTTACACCGGCGCTCGAAAACATCGCGCTATGGCACGAAAGGGATATATCGCATTCGAGCGTCGAGCGCATAATCCTGCCCGACGCATCTATCGCGCTCGATTATATGCTTTTCACACTCACTTCGATCCTCGACGGTCTTCAAGTCGATGTCAAACAGATGCGCAAGAATATCGATATGACAGAGGGATTGGTATATTCCCAAAGATTGATGCTTCGACTGGTCGGCGCAGGCATGACCCGCGAAAAGGCACACACAATGGTTCAAGGCAAGGTCATGGCGACCATAAAGAAAGGCGAGAGCTTCCGAGAAGAGGTTATAAAGGACGGCGAGATACGCGGATATTTGACCTTCGAGGAGATCGAGGCGATGTTCGATCTGGATATCTATTTACGCCACGTGGACGATATTTTCAAGAGAGTTCTGGGGTAGAATGCCTTTCGATTCACAAAAATATCCGTTGCTTTCGAGGATCGATTCGCCAAACGACGTGAAAGAACTCGACTCCGCCAATCGAAAGGAACTGGCCTGCGAACTCCGATCATTCATTATCGAGTCCATATCGAAAACCGGAGGACATCTTGCGCCTTCTTTGGGCGTTATCGAATTGACGATAGCACTTCTTTCGCTTTATTCTCCACCATTCGATAAAATCGTCTGGGATGTCGGACATCAAACGTATGCTTATAAAATTCTGACCGGACGGCGCGACCGTTTCGATACTCTCCGCCAGAAGAACGGTATCTCCGGCTTTCCGAAACTCTCCGAAAGCAAGTTCGATGCATTCGGCGTCGGGCACGCTTCGACGAGCATCGGTGCGGCGCTTGGAATGGCTACCGCACGGGATATAAAGGGCGAAGATTACAGGGTTATCGCCGTTATCGGCGACGGCGCATTGACCGGCGGCATCGCTTTCGAGGGGATTAACAACGCGGGCGCAAGCGGAAGGGATATGCTCGTCATTTTGAACGATAACGAGATGAGCATATCGAAGAATGTCGGTGCGCTCAGTCGTTATCTCACCGAGATAATCACCGCCAATCGTTACCGCAAAATCAAGGATAATATCTGGGATCTGACCGGCAAGGTTCCTCTGACCGACAAGCTTCGTTATATCGGCCAGAAGCTCGAGGATTCGGCGAAATCGTTAATTACCGTGCAACCGGGCATGTTTTTTGAGGGATTGGGATTCGATTATTTCGGCCCGATCGACGGACATAATATCGACGAAGTAATCAAGGTTCTACACGATGTTCACGAGGTTAAAGGCCCCAAGATACTGCATCTTCTCACGCGTAAAGGAAAGGGTTACGAGCCTGCGGAGGCCGATGCTTGCAAGTTCCACGGAATCGGCTCTTTCGATCCCGAAACCGGCGAAAAATACATCGATATTTCCTCATCGCCAACTTATACATCCGTTTTCGGCGATTCTATGATCGAGATAGCGGAGGAATTCGATAACCTGTGTGCAATTACCGCCGCGATGGAAACCGGAACCGGACTCGATAAATTTCACAGGGCATTTCCTGAGCGTTTCTTCGATGTTGGAATAGCCGAGGGACACGCAATCCTCTTCGGCGCGAGTTTGGAGCTTTCGGGAATCCCTACGGTTACGGCGATATATTCGAGTTTCCTTCAGCGTTCTCTCGACCAGATTATACACGACGTCGCCCTTCAGAAAATTCCGCTTACGATAGCGCTGGACAGGGCGGGTATCGTTGGCGAGGACGGCCCGACGCATCACGGGGTTTTCGACCTGAGTTTTCTGCGCGGGATTCCAGGGCTTATCATCGCCGCTCCCCGCGACGACGAAGAGCTCAGGCAGCTCCTGTTCACAGCGATTTCATATAAAAACGGGCCATTCGTGATTCGATACCCGCGATGTGCGGCACCGAAAAGGGGCAAAAGAGAGCCGCTTTCGCGGATCCCAATTGGCACATGGGAAATTCTTCGCGAGGGCGATAGCGCCGCTATTATCGCTGTCGGGAGCATGGTGCAAACCTCCGTCGAGGTGGCGGAAAAATTGGCTTGCGAAGGGATCGAGATCGAGGTCGTGAACGCTCGATTCGTCGCGCCTATCGACGAGTCGCTCCTGTCGAAAATTTTAAAACGCCATAATCGAATCGTCGTTATCGAGGAGAACATTCTGACAGGCGGATTCGGAGAGGGCGTAGCAAGTTTCGCCTTGCAAAGAAAATGGGTGGGCGAATTCCATCACCTTGGAATCCCGGACTATTTCATCGAGCACGCAAGGCGCGACGAGCTTCTCGACTCCATCGGCCTCGACAAAGCCGGGATTCTTCGCTCGATAGAGAATATCCTTCATGATTAATCAATTTATATCTCTCGATTGCGGCAAAATTTTGGTCCGCAATTCTTTCTCCGCATGAGATGCGCGATGTCCGCGAGATAATTCGATCAGAACTCACCCCATTCAACCGATATAAAACGGGTTGGAGCCAGCTTCTTGCATGGGTTTATCCAAACGGTTATGAAGTCGGCATGTCGAATATCGGCTATCAATGGCTTTTCGAAATCCTGAACGACCATCAGCATCTTCTCGTGGAGCGATTTTTCCATCTGAATCGAGGCGAGCCGAAATCCATCGAAGGCGGGCGTCCACTACGCGAATTTCCGATCATCGCGCTTTCGATGCCATACGAAATGGATATTTTCAATTTCCTTAACATGCTGAGCGAATCGGGAATTCCGCTTCGTTCATGCGACCGCAAAAACGGCCCCATCGTCGTCGTTGGCGGCGATGCCGTGACACTTAATCCATTTCCGTTCGCTGAATTTTTCGATATAATCGTTCTCGGTTGCGGCGAGGCATGGGCGCGACAATTCCCGGAGATATTGCGCGAGATGCCTGCAGGGCTGTCATCCAAAGAATCGATACTCGACGAAGCGGCGAAAATCCCCGGGGTATGGATCCCCGCCCGCGACAACGGCGGCGAGATACAAAGGTCTCCAAATACGCGCGTTACACCAGCCTATACACCAATCCTGACAAGCTTTGGCCACTTCCGAAACATGTTTCTGGTCGAGATTCAACGCGGATGCGCCTTTCGATGCGCGTTTTGCGCTTCGAGCTGGCTCGGCACGCCTTTTTTCAATTACGATACCGATTCCATTTTGGAAACTTACAATAATTATGGGCAATCTGCAGGAAGGGTGGGTCTCGTGGGAAGCGCTGTCTCGGAGCATCCACAGTTCGAGAAGATCGTGCGGGGATTTGGAGATAGCGGTATCGGTGTAAGCCCTTCGAGCCTCCGCTTCGACCGAATCTCCGAAGCCACGATAGCATCCATCGCACAAACTGGTATCCGCAAACTGACATTCGCTCCGGAGACCGCATCGGAAAACCTTGCGCGACGAATCGGCAAATGGATTCCACCGAAAGATATAATCGATTACGTTTCAAATGCCGACAAGCTCGGTTTCAGGGAGGTTAAACTCTACTGGATCGTCGGTCTCCCCGGAGAAAGCGCCGATGATATCGAGTGCGATGCGCGGGCTATCGCCGATATCGCTTCCGCGACGGATATGAAGATCGGTTGCAGCATCAATCCATTTATTCCGAAGCCGCATACTGTTTTCCAGCGAGAGGCGATGCCGTCGCACAGCGACCTTTCGAGAACGATCTCCATATTGAAAAAATCCATCGGGAAAAGGCGTAATCTCCGCATCGATTTCAACTATTCGCGCCGAACCAGGATCTCTGCGCTGCTTTCTATCGGCGGGCGGGAGATTTCGCCCGTCCTTCTGGATATTGCTAATGGACAGGGCATTAAAAAGGCATTCCGCGACCACGGCATAGACATCGATGATAAAATCGTTGCGCCAATTTCCCCCGAATGGGAACGAATAATCTGAGGTAATGTTAGTCGGTCGCCATGCAGCGGCGGGCAAAACCGAACCACGACCGAGCTAATACAGCGTTCCGGTTTGTCGTGGGTCCTGCGGACTGATGAGGCCAAAAAATTTAAGAAACCCGCCTTCGTAAAACGAAGGCGGGCATCGCTTTTAACCTAAAAAAGGCACTTCTACTGAAGAACGTTTATGTTCTTCTTCGCGCAGATATCTCTGAGAACCTTGGGCCAAACAGTAACACTGCATTCGCCCAGATGCGCCTTCCTGAGAAGATACATATATGTTCTCGATTGGCCGATACCTCCGCCGATGGACTGGGGAATCTCATCGTTCAGAATCATCTTATGATACGGAAGTTCGAGGTAATCCTCCTGGCCGGTCATCTTGAGCTGCACCTTGAGCGTGTCTTTTGTGACGCGAACGCCCATCGAAGTCAACTCGTGGCGGCGCTTTGTGACGGGGTTCCATACGAGGATATCGCCATTGAGGCCGTGCATCAATTTGCCGTTCTTGGTGATAGTCGGGGTTACCCAATCGTCATAATCCGCGGCGCGCATCTCGTGAGGATAACCATCATCGAGCGTCCAGCCGATGCCGTAGATAAATACGGCCGGGAATTTCTTGATAATCTCGGTCTCACGCTGTTTGCGCGGCAGGTCCGGGAACATCTCGAGAATCTCTTCGGCGTGAATGAAAACGAGCTTCTCCGGAATTTCCGGATATTTATCGGTCTTCAGGGCCGGGAAAAGCTCCTGAACGTGCTTGCCGGCACCCCAGATAACCTTCCAAAGCTTCTCGACGACTTCCTTGAGATACTCGATGTTGCGTTGTTCCGGCTTAATAACGAGTTCCCAGTCCCACTGATCGACGTAGGAGCTGTGGTCGTGATCCAGGAAATAATCCTTGCGAACTGCGCGCATGTCGGTCATGACGCCTTCGCCAACGCCGCATTCAAACTGCTCGAGTGCCCATCTCTTCCACTTTGTGGCGGCCTGCACGACCTGAGCTTCAAGCTTTTTGGGCAATCCGAGACCGCATTGGAAATCTACCGGTGTTCGGGAGCCGTCGCGGTCGAGCGAATCGTTCATGCCGCTCGATTTTTCGAGAATAAGGGGGCACTCGATGCGAAATAGACCGAGTTCTTCACATAGACCCTTCTCGATATAATCTTTGATTTCCGAAATAGCCTTCTGCGTATCCTTTCGGGATAGAAGCGGCTCATAACCGTCGGGTAAAATCTTCTCTACCTGCTCGTAAGTGCTAATTCCTGGTCCTGCGAGATCTGCTCTTTTGTCTCCTGGCATAGTTCCTCCTTGGGTTCTTAACGTAGAATTCGTTTGGTGAATGGATTTTTTCTGGGTCGATATAAAAATCAAACATTCACTCATTTGTTAGCTAAAATAAGACACAATATAAATACAAATTATTCCCTTGCAAGAAAAATCTATTGGATTGTAAGACTTTTATAATTTTTTTTAAAAGGAAATCAACCATGTGAACAATGAAGGTTGCTTTTAAAGAATTATAACGATATATTGATTAAAACCGATGAACGATTAAGGACATGGAAGTGCAAAACGAACACCTATTTCCGCGAGAGCTTACATCCGAAGCGATTCGGGAGTATTTTTTTCCCGATATTCAGGAAATCGATCTCCGGCTCAAAACAACCTTTTATAAACAGGCAACCGTATCGCTATTTCTTGTGATCTCGACCGTTGCCGCCCTCAGTGCGGTGATGTTCATTTTCAGTTTGATATCCAATATCGATACCTTCGAGCTGGCGCGAACGCTTCTTATCATCTTCGCTGTTTTTGCATTTGTGATAGTAGCACGAAAGATTTTCACGCACGAGCTCGGCGACTATCGCTTCTTGATATTCATCGTTTTTTTTATTGCAAGCTGGGGCGTTGCAAAGGACGTTTCGAACTTCGGCGTCGTCTATAACGCCTACGGTTGGATGTTCGTCGCGGTCGTGTTCTTCGGCCTCGTTTTCATGCCATTTATGCCGAAGTTTTCGCTATATCTGGCCGCATATTGCGCGATCCTCTATCTGGCCCTCTGGATATTGTTCGTCGTTCCGATAATTCAACCGGAGACATTTGCCGGATCGGCTATCGGCGATTGGATTGCCGGACTTCTTTCAAATATTCAGTCGGGCAAATCGGACATGGAACATTATCGCTTTTATGCGGCCACGCATTTTATACAATACGGCCTTTTCGGCTGCCTCGCATTCGTGTTTCGTGCGGCGAATTTGCGCTCGTATATCAAAGCATTCCAGACCGATAAGAGACTTCAAACCCAGGAGGTAGAGCTAAACGCCGCACGCGCGCTGCTTTCGAAACCGGAAAGCCAGCATCTCGAGTTCAAATCGAGCGCGAGATGGGATTATCGCGAGGGAAAAACCAGCAAGATTCTCGAAAAAGTAATTGTCAAAACGATCGCTGGATTCATGAACTCCGACGGCGGAATCCTCTTCATCGGTGTCGATGACGACGGCAACGCGATCGGACTCGAAAAGGATTATCACTCGCTTTCCCGCAAGGACTCCGATGGCTATCAAGCCTTTATCGTGAGGCTTGTTTCGGCATATCTTGGCAGGGAAAACTGCGAAATTGTAATAATAAATTTCCACACGATCGACGATAAAGAGGTTTGCAGCATCACGGTAAAGCCATCAGAAAGCCCCGTTTTCGTCGAGAAAATGGAGGGCGCGCTCTATGTCCGAACCGGCAACAGCACACAGGAGTTGAATACCAAAGAGGCTCTGGAATATGTCGGTCGCCATTTTGAGCGGGATCGATAATTAACAGAAGCTATTTTTCGGATTAATTCGTTGCCGGT
>CAYNTG010000061.1:0-14323 GCA_964400105.1 uncultured bacterium | reverse complement strand
CGGATTCCATTTTTGGGGATTTCGCGGTGGCGATTTCCGTGGATTTTCATTCCAACGAATGCTGGAATCCATTTCGTCGTCGCTGGCCGGATGTCGTTTTCAGGACAGCATTCGATCCCGATTTGATAAAATAATCGGATTATTGTCGATACGAGAAAAGCAGAATAATTCCGGCGGTGCCGAAAAATATATTCGCGATGGTAGCGCCGAGGAGCGGCGGAAGCGTCCCGTTGTAAGCGAGAACCTGCCCGATACGGATCGCTCCGAAATATACGAACGCAATAGTTAACGATTGCGCAAAACCCATGGCCAGGCCTGAACGCTGAAATCGCAGGGCCAACGGCACTCCAAAAAGCAGGATTATGAAATTGATGAATGGGTAGGATAGCTTCATATAAAGGTCGGTGCGCTCGCGGATCGGGTCTCCGCCGGCGCGCACGATCCTTTTTATAAATTTGCGAAGCTCGAAAAAGCCCATCTCGTCGGGGTCGGCGCGACGCTCGGCGAGTTCCATGGGGCTTTCGCGAAGGCCAAGCCTTCTCTCGACGAAGGTCGAATAACCCACTGCGGAATCCCCCTCGAAAACGTAAATATGGCCGTCGATGAGCTTCCAGCGATTTTGCTCGTATCGTGCTTCGCGCGCCCGGATCATGCGTTCGACTTTATCGTTACGGTCGAACGACACGATGAGAATATCGGTCGCCTTCGACCTCTTTGGGTCGAGCGAGCCTATGGAATAAATATTTCCATCTTCGCCCTGATAGAGAAGGTTTCTGACCCGCGTTGTGCGGTTTCGTTTCCTATCGATCCTCTCCGTTTTGATCGTGTCGCGGATCTCGTTTGTCTTAGGGACTACAAACTCCCCGAAAACGATAATCAAAATCGACCAGACGAAACCGAAAAGGATAATCGGCAGTCCGAGCCTAAGCGAGCTTATGCCGCCGGATCGCACCGCTATTATCTCCCTGTGGCGGGCCATCGAGCCGCAGGCGAAGTTCGAGGAAAGAAGCATCGCTATCGGGCTGACGAGGACGACGATATATGGCGTATATGCGAGATAATAAAGGAGCACGTCGAGCCAGATTGCCCCGCGATCGATGAAATTGTCGACATTTTCTACGACATCGACAATATAAAAAAGCGCCAGAAACGCCATCAAAGACCACAGCACAAAGCCAACAAAGCCACGAAGCGAGTATTTATCCAGTAGTTTCATTTCCTTCTCGATATATTAAGGCGCTAATAAAATATGAAAAAATGTTCGGGTTAAAAGGATTATTGTTGAATAAATGGCGAGAAATATTATATTTTGTAGTTTGGAAGTAGTATTATAAAGTGAAGGATTTACTTACTAATAAGGAAATCACGCTTTTGGCTTTCGTTCTGGGTGGATTGGCTATAGGTTTTGCTTTAAGTAATTTCAATAAGATCGGGGAGGGTGCGTTTCCACAGCTAAAGGGGAGTGAACAGGTTGTTTCGAGTGGCGAAGCGGAAACAGAGCGAGTTGCGGAGGACTCCATTCGGAGCGAGGAGCCGATTGCGAGCGGGCCGGTGGATATCAACCACGCATCCGAGGCGGAGCTTCGGCGTATAAGTGGAGTTGGACCGGTTCTCGCGCAGAGAATTATCGAAGACCGTCGTGTGAATGGCGCTTTCGAGAGTCCGGATGAGATTCTGAGGGTGAAGGGAATCGGGGCGGCGACTTTGGAAAAGATAAAAAAGCAAATAATTATCGTAAAATAGAAATTAATGAAACACTGGAGGAAACGTGAACCGAAAATCGGGGATATCCCTTTTGGATGTTATAATCGTCATTCTCATCGTCGGCGTTATCGCCGCTTTGGTTATTCCGAAGACCAGAGAAAAGGAAAAACTGGAAGCGGAGAGGAAGTGCAGGGAAAACATGGAACTGATCAATAAAGCTATGGTCGATTTTTTCTCGACAGGTGGGGAAATGAGCCTGCTCGAAGAGGGCGAAGAGGTCGCAGATACGACTGAAAGCGGCGAAGAAGAGGAATCGATTGAATCCAAAGAGGAAGCCGAGGAGGGTGCCGAAGAGGAGATTAAGCCCAAGCTTTTCACGGACGATATCGAGCTTTTAAGGCCATATCTTCCAGATGATTTCGAGCTCAAATGCCCGCTGGACGGCAAGGAATATATCATCCATGCAAACGATTCGGTCTTCTATTCCATCTCCTGTCCGAATGGGCATGGCCAGATAATCAAGGGCGAATTGTTATGGGAAGAGGAATAGGGGGATAAAACGGGAAAGAAGAAAAAAAATAAGCAGGGTAATCAGCCGAAAAAAACCAAGGAAGAGGCGCTCGATATACCTATCCCGGAGGGATTCGATCTCGAACACAAGCGAAACTCCATTGGAATCGCTATCGAGGAGGATAGGATCACCGCAGTTCAGGCTTTGGTCAACGGCAAGGAGATTTCCATAACGGCGGCAGACGAGGAGAACCTTCCACCGGAAACGGTTCGCGAGGGTCGAATCGAGAACTCGAAAGCGCTGGTCGATGCATTCAAAACGATGCGTAAAAGGGCTAAGTTCAAAGCCTATATGGCCTCGATAAGTTTACCGGCGCATTTCTGCATGTTAAAGGAATTCGACGTTCCGGAGGGGTATTTTTCCGAGACCAACGATAATCTTGCGTGGGAAATCGAACAGCATATCAACGACAAAGTTACATCTTTCAAAACCGATTTTGTGGATATCGGGGTTGGAAAGATAGGCAAACGGTCGCTGGCCGTGGCTTCGCGGGCTGGGCTGGTTAATGAGAGGGCGAACTTCCTCGCCTCGGTGGGGCTTGCGCCGTGCGCGGTGGAGCCGGATATCATCTCGGCCCATAACGCCCTGGCGCTGATCTTTCTCGATTTTCCTAGCGAACATTTCCTGATCGTCGATATATCCGCGCCGTTCACGAGCTTCGGCATGACCATCGATGGCGCTTTCGTCACGGGGGGATATTTTTTCACGCCGAAGGAGGTTATCTCCGGCGAGGAAGGATCGTTCGAGTTGGCGCGGGCACTCACGCAGGCATTCGATAGTTATTTCGCGGTTCACGGATATGCATTCGGCAAAAAAGGCCCGGAGATGATGATCGCATCGGGGCGATATGCCGAATCGTATCTTGTCTCGCAGGTTGGGAATTACCTGAACGTTCAGGTTTATGATAGTGATCCATTTAAAAGCTCGTGGATAAACGTCTCGAAACTCAAAACCTCCATCCCATGGCCGAGGTTGATCAAGCCCTTCGGTCTCGCAATGAGATCGCCATATGACTAAGTTTCTCGCCATAAAGCTTATCGAGGCGCAGACCGTTCCGATTCTCGTAGAGGAAGAGGAAGGCGGCCAGAGGAAGCGATGGCCTATCCTCGTCGGGGCTGGCGTTGTGATTATTATTCTCGCCGTCGTGGGATTAACATATTTGCCGAAGCTATCCCCGAAATACGCGATGCGGCGCTACGCTAAGACAGAAAGTGTTCCTCGCATGCAACAAGGAACCAGTCGAAGACCTTCGCCGGGGACATCCAATCGAAATACCGGCACAACCCAAAAGCCGACCGCCACGAAACCGGGCACCACGATCCCGAAACCGACCTCCGTGGAACCGTCGGTTATTCCGTGGTTCGGTGTTATCTCTCCGATTCTCGAGAGTGTCGAAACGGGCGGAGGACATATTTATTCCATCACAACGGGATCGGAGGGCATTCTGCTTTTGAGCGGCATTCTCCACGGCGAGGTCGAAGCCGCTTCGATAGGGCCGATGCTCCGGTCGCCCTCGATAAGATCGGAAACGGTATTGACATCGAATATTTCCGGTGGATCGACCGATTTTATCGTATCGGCAAGGATCGAGCCTGCTTCATCGATCGACCCCGGCCTCGAATCGGTGCCGCCATATCTTCGCGGCGCGGTTCTTCGCGAGGTGGATTCGCTAGCGCGTATCGCCGGTTTGAGCAGCGTATCATCCGGAGCCGTCGGTCGTGAGGTGATCCCCGGCGGAAGTCGATATTTGATCTCTATTAAGGGGAAGGGCAGCCTCGCCAGTGTCTCGGATTTCATCCATCGAATCGAGAATTCCGGCA
This sequence comes from uncultured bacterium, assembly GCA_964400105.1. Taxonomy (GTDB): domain Bacteria; phylum UBP14; class UBA6098; order UBA6098; family UBA6098; genus CAYNTG01. The sequence goes on along the minus strand of CAYNTG010000061.1, from coordinate 10,228 downwards.
AGATGATCGAGGTGTCGCGGTTTTCTTTGGAAGGGATCGCCGGCAAACCGATCGTGGAGGATGTTCTCAAGGCCGGATTTATCTTCAGAATATATCAGCTTTCGGGTGAACAAACACAGAACATTGCGAATAGTAACGACGCGCCTCCCCTTTCATGAATCTAAGACACGCTCATATCATTTTGCTCCCGTTCGCGATGATCCTTATTGCCGGATTCGTGTCGGCGAACGAAATATCGACAAATGGCGTCGATATCCTTCCTTATGAGAATAATATTTTATTGGACGGTCTTCCTGCGAGCGGAGTCGGATCGTTTGCCGTGCCGCAAAGGCCAGTTTTGTTCAATCCGGCTGCGATGGCCGCCGTTCCGCAGACGCAGGCAGCCGTGGATTTTCAGCGCTATTATTGGGGGATCGGAGAAAAGATATTTTCCGGGAGCATCTTATATGCTCACCACCTTTTGAACCGTGGTTTCGGGGTTTCGATTGGGCTTTTCGATGCGGGCAATATATCGACACAATCGTTCGGTCTGCATTATGGGCAGCGGCTCACGCGGCCGGACGGCCCTGTCGCGGAGGTCCGGCGATGGGGGCTTTTCGGCGGCGGAACGATTCGGATGAGGCGGAGGGCGTATTCTAAAAACGATTTTCATCTGGCGGACCCAGGCGACCCGCTTTTTTCGGATAGAACAAGCAAATCCGCCATGTCGATCGGTGCGGGGCTTATATATAGGAAAGAGAATTGGTCGGTATATTTTTGCGGAGACGATCTCAATTCACCGAATCTGGCTATCGAGGACGGGGTCGAGGACCGGCTTCCGATGCAGCTTCAGATCGGCGGCGAATTCGAGCTTTCATGGGAGGAGATTCGGGTCTCGCCGATGATCAGTTATCGATCGGAGAACGGCGAATTTGGCAGGGATATCGATCCGACTTTGGCCTTGCGCCGCGATTTTCTCGATGGCCGAATGGAGATGACGATCTCTGCGGGGCGTTGGGCGATGGGTCTCGGCGCGGTTTATTATCTTTCCACCGCTGGCGGCCCGGGCATGAGATACGAGATTTCGCAGCCGACGACCGGGATAGGAGTTCCATCGCACCGGCTCTCGGCAACATATCGCTTCGAGCCTCCGCCGCCGGCATATCCCGATCTTGTGGTAAAGGGGATCGAAATGGTCGGCGCGCCGCTCGTTTCGGAGACGGTAACGTTACGCGTGAAACTGCTGAATAAAGGGGTCCGGGACGCATCCAATGTGCCGGTCAATATTCTGGTCGATGGCGAGCCGCTCGATCTGGTCTATGCATCGAAAATTCCAGCGGGGAAAACTTCGGATGTCGAGGTTGAATGGGTTCCGGTGAAGGCCGGGGAATTCGGTGTAATCGCCCGCGCGGACGATAAAGGCGGCGCATTTCCGGATTTCGAGGGGAGGATTCTCGAACTCGACGAAGAGAACAACGAATTGTCGGATCGCGTAATGATTTATGGGCTGCCATCGGCGAGGCTGGCGGTCGATATTGGCGAGCTGCGCGTTACGCAGAGGATCACGGTTACGGAGGACGAGCCGGTGATCCCGATCGTCTTTTTCGATGCCGGTTCGGACGCTATCGACAAGCGATTCGACGAGCTTATCCAAAATATCGCGGATAGGCTTTTGAGAAACCCCGAAGCGAGGCTGGTTATAGAGGGTTATTTATCGCCCGACGATACGGAGGACGGCGCGGTCGGTGTCGAGCTTGCGGATAGACGTGCGGAGGCGGTTTCATCCGCACTCATAAAGAACGCACCGGAGATCGAGGATAGAATCGAGTTGTCAAAAGCGCACGACCGGGCGCGACATCGTGCGGAAAAGGAGAAGTTCCAGGGCACGAGGATGGGGAAGATCTACACGGCTCAGGAGAACAGACGCGTCGAGATGAGCGTCGAGTCGGCAACTCCAAACGAGTGGAACCTGCGCGCGTTCGGACTGGATGATATCGATATCAAAAGACTAAGAACGCGGCTTTTCGATAATCCGCTTTTCGAGATCGTCGCCGTTGCGCCGACGCTCGATTCGGCGTTCGCGGTCGAACGCCGTTTTGCGGAGATTATAGGATCGCGGTATAAGGACCGCATCTTCGCACGCGAGGCCCCCGAAGAGGAGGCAAGGATAATCGTTACCGCCGGAGGTATCCTCTATAAACCGTGTGTTTTCGAGGTGCCCGACGAGGACCTGGTCGTCGAGGAGGGTTACGGCGAGAGCGTTTTTGGAATATCCGTCGAGGGCGGTGGCAAGATCGTCGAATCGCATATCACGATCGTGGATGAGCATGGGCGCGATCTAACGAAATTTGAGGATAAGAAGGGCATTATTCACGGAATGCGGTGGGATTGGACGACCGAAGAAGACGGCCTCGTCGAACCGGGGCGTATATATATCGCACGCGCGGAGGTCGAGGACGAGTTCGGTCAGAAAGCTATATCGAATCCCGAGACGCTCGATGTAATCCTCACTAATCGATGGGACATATCCGGCCGGCTCATATTGGTCCAATTTGCGTTTGCCGGGGCTTTCGGCGAACCGGACTACGCCTCGGTGCGAATGGAACAGCTCACGCGGGAGATCGTCGAGCGAATCGACGAGGATCGTTCCCTCTATGTCGTTATCGGTGGACATACCGATGTCGTCGGCGTGGAATCCGGGAATCTAAAGCTCTCACAGCGCCGTGCCAACGAACAATTCTCTACATTCCGCAGATATATGATGAAGATGCTGGGCATGGACGACGAAAACCAACTCGATACATGGTTGGTCGATCACAATTCGGTAATGTCCGCGCGTGGATACGGCTCTTCCAATCCGTATTCGATCACTCGAGACAAGAACGGCGACGCTTATCGAATCGAACTCGGCAACAACGAACTTCCAGAGGGAAGGATCGTGAATCGCCGCGTGGAAATCGAGTTCACCCCCCGTCGCGAATAATAAACCCAAAACCCCAATTTTCCTTTGACATACGGGGTTGTTTAGCTTATAATCGTGAATTCTTATATCGAGGGTGGCAATCCACCTATCGATTAACCGATAATAAATATATATTTAAGGAGGCATAGATGCGTGGCGCACAGGTATGGAGGATGATTGTCACGATCTTACTCGTGATATTATCGCTTTATTTTCTCTATCCAACTTTCAGGCTCGGCCTGATGTCCGAAAGCGAAAAAATGGAGCGGCCAGACATCGAGGAAAATCTCTCGGATAAATCTATCAAACTCGGACTCGACCTTCAGGGCGGAATGCACCTTCTGATGGAGCCGGATATGGTGAGCCTTTTATCCAATAAGGCCACAAAACGCGACGGTCAGTTTGTCGCGTCGCTCCGGGAAACCGAGAAGCTCTCCGATAAACAGAACAAGGATTTTATCGAGGTCCTGCCGATCGTTTTCCGCAGAAACCAGCTCGAGCTTGCAGAATATTTCCCGAATCTCGGCGGAAGCGATTCCGAGGTGCTCAAGGCAATCGCAGATGCGCGCAACAAGGCCATCGACGGCGCTCTCGAGGTTGTGCGAAGCAGGATCGATCAATTCGGCGTGTCCGAACCTATTATCCAGAAATCCGGCGGCGATAGAATCGTGGTCGAGCTTCCGGGCGTCCAGGATGCGGCTCGCGCAAGGTCGCTTATCAAGGAGACGGCGATCCTGGAATTCCAGCTTATGCGCAGGGAAAAGGATATCACTCAGTTCATCGAACGGGTCGATGCCGTTCTTCGCGAAAATCCGGGCTTGCTCGCTTCTGTCTATCGCGCAGACATGCCTGCCACAGGGGATATCGAGGAATCGATTCCTGTTACCGAAGAGGCCGATGTTACCGAATCGACCACGGAGATTGCGGAGGAGAAGGCAGAAGAAAAGGTCTCGATGGACGAATTGATGGCCGATAAGGAATCATCCGATGAGGTCGCGAAGGAGGCGGAGCCGAAGGAAGAGAAGGTCGCTACGGCGGATCTTTTCGGAGATGACAGCGCTCTTGCTACACCGGGCGAGACCCCTTTCGACGAAGAGGGCGAAGATGTCAGCAGGCCTTTTAGCGGTCTTGTCGAGGCCATAGGCGGCGTGATAATGGTTCCGCGAAGCGAGTATAAAATTGTCAAGCGGATCGTCGAGTTGCCGGATGTAATAGACGCACTTCCGCGCGGGTGCGAGCTTGTATGGGGCGCGAAGGATGAGGATTTACGCGGTGTCCAATATAAATATACACCGATCTATCTACTTAACGACAAGGTTGAGATCACCGGGGATCGCATAGAGAAAGCCAGCTTCGGTTTTGGCAGCGGAACCGATCCGCGTTCGGCTGGAAAACCGGTCGTGAATCTCGGTTTCGACGCAAAGGGGAGCCGGATATTCGCTCAGATTACCGGAGCGAATATCGGAAGGCGACTCGCCATCGTGCTCAACTCGAAGGTCTATTCCGCACCGAGTATCCGTGGAAAGATCACCGGAGACGCACAGATCACAGGCATCGACGAGCTGGACGAGGCGAAGAGGATAAGTATCGTGCTCCGTGCCGGCGCGCTGCCCGTTCCACTGAATATAAAAAGCGAGCGCACTGTCGGTCCATCGCTCGGGGAAGACTCGATCAATAAAGGCGTTATGGCGACGGTTCTGGGATTTATCCTGGTCGTGATATTCATGGTTATGTATTATAAAATGGCCGGGGTGATCGCGAATTTTGCCCTTATCCTAAATATGATCGCGCTTATCGCAGGCATGGCCGCTTTCCGGGCGACATTGACACTTCCGGGAATCGCGGGTGTGATATTGACGATAGGCATGGCGGTCGATGCAAACGTGCTCATCTTCGAACGGATTCGAGAAGAGCTGGCGACCGGGAAAACCGTTAGGACGGCTATCGATGTCGGATATTCGCGCGCGTTCCGAACGATCGTGGATGCCAATATCACGACGCTCATAACCGCCGCGATCCTATATAACTTTGGAACCGGTCCGGTAAAGGGATTCGCTGTTACGCTTTTCATGGGCATCATAATCAGTATGATAACGGCCATCGTTGTTACAAGGTTCATTTTCGAGTTCATCACTTCGAGGCGTCACGTTGAAAAGCTATCAATATAAGGGCGAGGAGATATAATGGAGTTCCTTAAGAATACATCGTGGGATTTCCTTGGGAAAAGGAAAATCGCCTATATGATAAGTGGAGCGCTTATCCTTGCGACGATAATCGCTTTGATAATAAACGGCGGCCCACTTTACAATATAGATTTCAAGGGCGGTCAGGTGTTAGAGGTCGATTTCGGCCAGCCGGTTGATATATCGAAGGTTCGCATTATCGTCGAAGATGCCGGAATCACCGACGCTGAGATTCAATCGATCGGCGATGGCAACGTCGTGCTTTTTAGAATCCCCACCGAGGTGGAGGAGATCGACGGCAAGGGCGCTGGCGAGGTCGTCTTCGAAAGCCTCGAAACGGAATTCGGCGAGGGCAGTATCGATCTTCTCAGACAGGAGATCGTCGGCCCGAAGGTTTCCGGCGAGCTTCGCAAACAGGCACTTTGGGCGACACTTTTGGCAATGATCGGCATCCTTATTTACGTAACGATACGGTTCCGTTTCCGCTTTGCCGTTGCTGCCGTTATCGCTCTTATCCACGACGTCATCATTACCGTCGGGATTTTCACGATATTAGGGAAAGAGATTTCGCTTCCGGTGGTTGCGGCACTCCTGACCATCGTGGGTTATTCTATCAACGATACGATCGTGATATCGGACAGGATACGCGAGAATTCGAGGATTCTCTATCGCGAGAAATTCGATGACCTCGTAAACCGTTCGTTGAACCAGACGATCTCAAGAACGATTATCACCAGTTTGGTTGTTCTCATTGTGTTGCTGTCGATATTCTTCTTCGGCGGACGGGTTATCCATGATTTTTCCGTGGCGCTTCTCATCGGAGTTGTTGTTGGAACCTATAGCTCTGTTTATGTTGTCAGCCCAATAGTGGTGGCATGGGAAAAGGCCTCACCGAAGAAAATTGGCGGCAAGCGCTAATTGGTGCTTGTAATTTGAATACAAGGAGAAATTATGCCTGAATATGAAGCGCTGTCTTCATCAGCCGAGGTGAAGGGTAATGCGATACTCGCAATTATCGAGGGCATGACAAACAAAGACCTCGCAAGGGATATTCTTGCGAAATATGGCCTTTCGGATGTCGATCCGAATTCGTGGTATCCCGAGCAAAGCTGGTTGAATATTTTCAGCGATATCTCCGGCGAGCTTGGCGATGCCGCGCTCTACCTCGTTGGAAGGGCAACTGCCGGCATTATCGACATCCCATCCGATATCTCCTCGATTCAAGAGGCCATCGATAGACTCGACGAGATATATCAGGCTCACCACAAGGGTCGCGCCGGAAGCTATATCGTTACCGAGGTCGGAGACGACTATGCGCGCATCGAAAGCAAAAATCCACGCCCGTGCGCTTACGATATGGGTTTTCTTTCCGCATTTTTAGAAATGCACAACGACGGAAAACCGGTCGAGATTGAGCACGAGGATGAGATGTGTTGTAGAAAGATGCATTATTTCGAATGTGTATATATCGTTAAATGGTAATTTAACTAAAAAAATCAATGGATAAAAAATCCGGCCTCGAGCCGGATTTTTTTATAATGTCGTATAGCTTAAAACGCTTGCGAAATCCGTAACGTAGGTTTAGTATTTATAAAGAAAATATAAATTGCCTACTCGATGAGGCATCGATATGAAGATTGCACGACATCTAATAATCTTTACGGTTTTGCTTTCGCTCCAGATAAGCGCTTTTGGAAAAATCCCTATGTCCTTTCTCAAGGGAAAACAGGCCGTCGAGAATGGGCGTTATCGGGATGCGGTGGAGATATTCGAGGCGATCCTCGTTAAACCGGGTCTCGAAAAACGCGACGAAGCACGCATCCGCAGGGAGATGGCCACTGCCTATATCGGGCTAAAGGATTGGGATTCGGCGGAAATGGAGCTTCGAGCGGTTCTGAAGGAAGTTTCTCAGGAGCGTCCGAGGAAGCTTATTATGGAAATCCTCGAAATCGTTACCGCGCCGGAGGACCCCGGCGTGGTCGTATCGAACCTCGGGCCGAAGGTCAACAGTCCAAGCGAGGAGCTTGCTCCGGTTATTTCCCCCGATGGCAAAACGCTCTACTTTATCGTCGATGGCGACCTGGATGGCGAGGGAAAGCAGGATATTTATTACTCCATTAAGGGCGAAGACGGGCGATGGAGCGAGGCCGCGAATATCGGCAAGCCGCTCAATACGAAATGGCACGACGGTATCCTTTCGATCTCACCCGGAGGCACCTCGGCGCTTCTCGCGGGAGCCTACAATATCGATGGCACGAAAAGCAACGGATACAGCATCGCGCACCTCGGCGGCGGGATGTGGCGCGATCCCGAGGAGATGGATATTGCCGATTATTACAATAAAAATCGCCTTACCAGCGCATTTCTGGCCGCTGGCGGCAAGGTGCTGCTTCTCGCTTTGGAGCGAGAAGACAGCTACGGCGACCTCGATATCTATATTTCGAGGGCCAACCCGGACGGCAGTTGGAGCGCGCCGATGAACCTCGGACAGAATATCAACACGCGAGGCACCGACGGAACGCCGTTTCTGGCTCCCGATGGCAAAACACTCTATTTCTCGTCCGATGGACGGATCGGTCTCGGAAGTCAGGATATGTTCAAGTCGGAGCGCCTCGACGATTCATGGAAGAAGTGGTCGAAACCGACCAATCTCGGCAAACAGGTCAACACGCCCGGATGGGATGCATATTACACGATACCGGCGCAGGGGGATGTGGCTTATTTCGTGTCGAGCGCGAAGGGCGGTTATGGCATGAGCGATATTTGGACTATCGAGCTTCCAGAGATCGCAAGGCCGGGCGCGGTGGTGACGGTTTCCGGACGCGTGATGGAACCGGATTCTACACCTGTTGGCGCGAGGATTTCATGGGAGAAACTCGCGACCGGCGACAATATAGGCAGCGTTCGGAGCAACGACCTCACCGGCGAGTATATGATCGTGCTTCCGGTTGGCGAGGTCTATGGTTATGTCGCCGAGAAGCCGAATTATCTTCCTTCGAGCGCACACCTCGATCTAAAAGAGGCGGAGGCATACAGCGAAATCCATCGGGATATATTTATATCGCCGATCAAAAGGGGTGCGCAGACCGTTTTGAATAATATTTTCTTCGATTTCGACAGGGCGACACTTCGCCCTGAATCTAACGGCGAGCTTAATCGGGTCAAGAAAATCCTCGAAGACGAGCAGAATATTATAGTGGAAATTGCAGGACACACCGACAGCATCGGCACGGCAGGATATAACAAAAGCCTTTCGGCGGAAAGGGCACAATCCGTCGCGACATGGCTTATCGAAAACGGCATCGATGCGGAGCGGCTGAAGGTTGTTGGCTATGGCGAATCGATAACGATATCCGATAACTCGACGGAAGCCGGTCGGCAGGAGAATCGTCGGGTTGTTTTCGAGGTGCTCGATCTATAATACTATTTTTGAATGAATTTATTTTACAAAGGAGGATCGACTATGGAAAAGCGATGCCCATATTGCGGCGGCGAGATTCAGGACAATAAATGCACTAACTGCGGCGCGAGCGTTTCGCCTGATGATCAGGTCGATTCCAAGAATGCGCCGAAGTTCGAGCACGTCACCGCTGTGTCCGGTTCCACCGGCGAAGGTGCGCCGTGGGAGAGGATGAAGGAACTTGGGTTCTTCAACGCCCTTCTCGAAAATGTCAAACAGGTGATCGTTTCGCCGTCCGATTTTTATAGGGACATGAGGAAGTCCGGCGATTTTGGGAGGCCTCTTCTCTATGCGATCATCATCGGTGGGATCGGAGGTATCGTCGGGCAGCTTTGGGGTTTGCTGATACAGTCACTCAGTATCGCGCCGCTGGCGATGTTTGGGATGGCGCAACAAGCCTCGGAGATCACCGGCCAGATGGCTTTCGGGATGATGGGCGCCGTGTTAGGGATTGTCATTGTTCCGATTATAGTTACGATGCAAAGCTTTGTGCAGGCCGGGATATATCATCTCATGCTTATAATACTTGGCGGCGCAGAGGAGGATTTCGAGACGACATTCCGCGTCGTGGCTTATTCGAAAACAGTCCAACTCGCCAATCTTCTTCCGATTATCGGAGGAATTGCCGCTTCGATATGGGAAATTGTCCTGTGCATCAAAGGCCTTCGCGAGGCGCATAACATCGAGAACAAGATAGCGGTTTTGGCGGTGCTTCTGCCGATGATCTTATGCTGTGTTCTCATCGTAGTCGTCGCGGTTTTATTCGGCGGAGCGCTTCTGGCGGCTTTCTGAAGTGCAGCGAGTGGCAGCCTCTAAGGATTACGTCGATCCCATCCACGCTGTTTGGGCTGCTATCGGCGCTATTCTCGTTGTTGGAACGCGATATGCGATGCCATATTTGCCGGAGAAGTTGCTATTTTGCCCTTCAGTGGTGTTGTTTGGAGTGCGATGTCCGGCGTGCGGCGCTGCGACCGCTCTGGTCGCGCTTTCCGGGGGAAGGCTTCTCGATGCGATAGCGGCCAATCCGCTTTTGGTGATCGGAGGGTTCGTTTTGGCGGTTTGGGGAGTCGCGGCTTCGGCGGCATATTTCGCGGGCCGTCCTTTGAAAAGGTGGTCCACGACGAAGGGGAAAAAAGCGATCCTGCGATGGGGACTCGTCGCGGCTATCGGAGCAAACTGGTTATATGAGATATTTGTGCGACCGTAAATATTTTATGGAGGTGTAACATGACACCGTTATTTCTAAGTGGAAACACGTCGGATGCCTTTGCTGCAGGCTTCTGCGGCATAGGATTTATCTTCTATTTCATGCTTATCGCCTTCTGCAATATCTTGGCGATAGCATTTTTAGTTCTCAAGGTTCTAATGATTATCGACTGCGCGCGCAAGCGTTTCACGAGCGGCGGCGAACAGGCGATATGGATATTGGTGTCGCTCGTCGTGCCACTCGGTTCGTTGATCTATTACTTTGTGATAAAATATCCCGATTCCGAAAGCCCCGGGCTTGCGCCGAGACCGATGAAGAACGCCGATTCCGTATAATTATACCCGGTCTTGTTTTATCCCCGCCAACCTTTCGACTCCGCTCATCGGTCGGCAATACCGACCGATGAGGCCGACCCGGCGACCGAGCTTAAATGAAGC
>CAYNTG010000060.1:0-14425 GCA_964400105.1 uncultured bacterium | reverse complement strand
AGTATGCGTCATTTTATAGCCCCTTGTTCATATTCGTCATCGTTCGTCTTCATCTCGCTCATCGGTTTCGTAGGTTGCCTTAGAATCTATTTCAAACCTAAACTACTAAAATCAAAATGCCAAGGAAAGAATAGATTTCGATAAAATATCCTCTCGCCCTTTTTGCAGGTCGAAGAAGCGGTGAAATCGGGGGTTTGGGTGGTTGACTCACCGCCGCGTAACTTCCCACGCGCAAATATCCATCGAAATGGCTTTCCTGTTGACATTGCGGCGTTCTTTTTGTAATTTACCTTCTTACCAATAATTTTAAAAGGGATTATGAGGAACAGGTTTTACATAAAAGATTCAAAAGACCATGTCGGCGATGAGGTTACGGTTCGCGGATGGGTATATCAAAAACGTGGACACGGTAAGGTGTGTTTTATCGTTGCGAGGGACGGCACCGGCATGATGCAGTGCGTTCTCGTGAAAAACGAGACCCCGGAACCGGCATTCGAGGCTTTCAATGCGTTGACACAGGAGTCTTCGGTTATTATCACCGGCACGCTTCGCGAGGAGCCGCGCGCGGTCGGCGGTTACGAGATGGGCGTTTCCGCTATCGAGATCGTCCAGATCGCCGAAGAATATCCTATCCAACCGAAGGAACACGGCGTCGAATTCCTGCTCGATAACCGCCACCTGTGGCTTCGAAGCCGCAGGCAGTGGGCGATAATCCGCGTCCGCAACGCATTAATCCATTCGATCCGCACATTCCTCGACGACAACGGATTCACGCTGATCGACACGCCGATACTCACCGGCTCCATCGGAGAAGAGGGCCAAAACCTTTTCGAGACGGAGTATTTCGATCAGGGGAAGGCATATCTCGCGCAGACCGGCCAATTATACCTCGAGGCCGCGATGTTCGCGCACAATCTGGTCTATGACTTCGGGCCGACATTCCGCGCGGAGAAATCCAAGACGCGAAGGCACCTCACCGAATTTTGGATGGTCGATGTCGAGGCGGCATTTTACGATAACAACGACAATATGGAGCTTCAGGAAAAGCTTATTCGCGGGATTATCGGGATGACGGTCGAGCGTTGCCCGGTCGAGCTCGAGATATTGGAGCGCGACATCGAAAGGCTCTTATCGGAGGTTGAAAATCCGTTCGCGCGGATATCCTACGACGACGCCATCGAATTGCTTCGGAAAAATGGCCGCGAGATCGAATGGGGCGACGATATCGGTGGCGCCGACGAGACGATAATCTCCGAATCGCACGACGGCCCGGTGTTCGTGTTCGATTATCCAAAAAAAATCACGGCGTTCTATATGAAGGAACATCCAGAGCGACCGGAGTTGGCGCTCTGTTCCGATCTCATCGCACCCGATGGAATCGGCGAGATAATCGGCGGAAGCCGGCGCGAGGAGGATATCGAAAAGCTTCGCGCGAGGATTCACGAAGAGGGCCTGCCGGAGGAAACATATAGCTGGTATCTCGACCTACGAAGGTTCGGCTCCGTTCCGCACTCCGGTTTCGGGCTCGGTGTCGAGCGAACGGTCGCGTGGATATGCGGGATTCCGCATGTTCGGGAGGCCATTCCATTTCCGAGAATGATCTATAGACTACAACCATAGATGGGAGAAACTATGAACTGGAAAACGATAACGATCACCATACTGGTCGCGATAGCCGTCTGTTTTATCGGTTGCGCCAAAGGGGATAAAACGGACGAAGTGGTCGTCGAAAGCCCCGATGCTGCGGGCGAGATGCAAATCCCGACACTCACGAGCGAGTTGATCGACGATTTTCTCAAGATCTATCCAACGGTATTTGCAAAAATGTCCGCGAAAAAGGATGAGCTCGAGAAATATCGCGACGAAAACCCGGTCGTCAGCGCCCAGGGCGCTAAGGCTGTCGAGGACCTAAAATTGGAACTCGCCAGCGAGGGTATCGACCTCGGACAGTTCAACGCGATCTATCAAAAAATCCTCTACTCCACGTATTATCTGATGCAGAATAAGCGTGCGGAGAGCGTTTCATCCGGCTCGGTTCAGGCCAAGATCGAAGCGCTAAAACTACGCGCCGAATCCCCGGGTGTATCTGCGGAGGATAAGGCCAAGATCATGCAGGCCGTCGCAGAACTCGAAACGGCGAAGGACATCCAGCCACAACTTCCGCCCGGTCTTTCGGAGGCAGAGGTTGCGCTCGTTCAAACTAGATTCGAGGAGATTCGCACTGCGATCATGTCTCAGATCGACAAGTTTCGAACCGATGATGGTGGCGGAGTGGTTTCGCCGGCGATGATTCAAACGCGAGAAAAACCTAAGCAAGAACCGGCCTCCTGATTATTTAATGGAACTTGACTCTCTCGATTCGATTGTCCTCAAACGGATTAAATTTGGGGACACAAGCCTTATCGCGACCCTCTTCACGCGTGACCGTGGTAAGATCGGCATTATAGCGAAGGGCGCACGGGCTGCGAAATCAAAGCGCGGATTGGCCTCCGCGCTCGAACCGCTTAATCGAATCGAGGCGGTCGTCTATTTCAAATCGTCGAGATCGCTACAGATTCTCTCCAGCGGCGATATAATCGACGACGCTTCGGCGGTAAAAAGCGACTACGACAAGCTTACAGCCGGAATGTCCGTCGTATCGGTGGTCGATAGATATGTCGTCGAGTCCGTTCCGTCCATTGCGGTATGGAACTTACTGAACCGCGCACTTCAAAGGCTCGGCGAATGCGAACCTCACGAAGCAATATCTGTGGCTCTGCAGTTCAAAGCGGCGATGCTCGTCGCATCCGGTTTTGCGCCGACCGTCGAGCGATGCGCGCTCTGCGGCGGGAATATCGATTCGAGCGGAGCGATATTCTCGGTATCGGAGGGAGGGATTCTTTGCATGGACTGCGCGCATTCCGGCGCTATCGAACTCGACGGCGCGGAGGTCGCGCTCGTGCAGGCGGTCTTCGGGGACCAGACCATGAGAATTGTCATCCCGAATGAAAAGATCGGAAAATTGAGCACCATAATCGCGGATCATGAAAAATATCATATGGGATAGATTCACAAAAAATGGAGCGACGTGCTTTATTAATTAGGATAACCGGAAATTATATCTTGACAAAAGCGGTTGTATTAATAATCTACCGTTTTGATAGCGGAGATAAATCGTGATCGTGGTTCTTTACATACTCATTTTTTTGGTGGCTATCCTCGCCGCTGTATCGATTGCCATAGCGGCGGCTCCTGTTAAACTGCACGGCGATCTTTCGAGAAACAGCTATAATATACGAGCCGATTACCTCGGTTTCTGGTTCAAACAGGACAATAACGGCCGCAAGACCGGATTTCTCTGGAAGCGTTTTGAGAAAAAGGCCAAAAGCGAAGAGCTATCCCCAAAAAAGTCAAAGAAGAAGAAAAAGGACGAACCTTCAAATGGCAAGAAAAGCGAGACCCACGGGGAAAAGAAGAAACCGGGCGCGCTCTTTTGGTTCAAGCGAAGGCAAATTCTACAAAATTCGGCATTCGTCGTTTTGCGAATGGTTTTCGAGATTCCTCGCAGCCTGCGTTTTCGGATAACGAAGTTGTTTTTTCTTATCGGCGACGGCGATCCGGCGATCTCCGGTTCCATTTATGGCTGGGTGGCCGCGCTCGAAACCTCGTTTCCAAAATCGGTGCCACTCGATGTGAAATTCGATTTCAATCCACTTGTCGAATGGAATTTCCGCTTGAAATTCGAGGTTCGAGATTGTATCTTTAGGGCGGTAATCGCGCCGGTCGCCCGCGCGATATGGCGATTGCCTAAATGGAAGATTTTGAAATTATATCGAGATTATCGACGATTTTTGAAGGTAAATAACCCAAAGCCGGCAAAGCAAAAGCCAGTTATATCAGAACCGGAACCGGCTTAGTAATTTTATATTTGGACTAGCCGAAAGGAGAAAAGATGTTTGCAGAAGACATTCTGAAGGTTATCCTCGATAAGGTTGAGGTCGTTGCCAAAGCGAAGACGATTATCGGCGATCCGATCGAGTTTGGCGATAATACCGTCGTTCCGATCTGTAAGGTCGGTGTCGGTTTCGGAGCCGGTGGTTCCGAATCGAGCGAGAAGGATAAGGGAAACTTCGGCGGCGGAGGCGGAGGCGGATTTTCCGTCGAGCCTATCGCTTTTCTGGTAATCCACGGAGAGGATGTTAAACTGCTTCCGATCAAACCCGACCGGGTAGGCAGCTTTGCAAAAGCGATCCCAATGACCTTCGAAAAGATTGGCGAGATGGCCGAAAAAGCCATATCGGCCAAGAAAAAAGGGAAAGAAAACGAGGAAAAAAAGTAACAGCTCGAAAGGAGCCATAGGTGCCCAATTTTCAGGTAAATAAATCGGCGGAAAAACGCGTCCGACAGGATAAAAGAAAGCGCGCTCATAACCGGCTTATAAAAGGCTATGTTCGCGATATGATGCGTCAGGTGCGAAGAGCCTCCGACGCGAAATCCGCAGAAGAAGCCCTCCCCCATGCATATAGCGTTTTGGATAAGGCTGCCAAAAAGGGCGTTATCCACCGCAAAACAAGCGCGCGCTATAAGTCTCGTTTGACCGCGATGGCAAATCGGATGAAAGCCGAATCCGCTACTTAGTTCCCGGAAGAAGCTTTTTCACGAGGCGGAAGAGGAGACGCTTTTCGCGGATGATAGATCTTATCGTGCCGGTTATATCGATGCTGTTGAATGTGTCGTGACCGAACCGATCGTCTATGAAGCGGCAGATCCCTTCGAGGTCTTCGTCTTCGAGTTTTGCGAAGATCGATTTCGCCCGCCAGTATAAAGCGAGTTGCTTCCCCTTGGCTCGATCCCATCTCGATGAATAATCTCCGAGGCGCTTCTCGATCTCCTCGGTGGTTTTGTATTTGAGCGATTCTACAACCGTTTCTCCGGCGAATTTGCCGGAAAGTAGGGCGTTCGCCAATCCGCCTCCGGAAACCGGGTCCGTTAATCGACCGGCGTCGCCGACAAAAAGGACGTTTCGATATGCAATCCTCGGAAGCCTTTTCGATGTTGGAACGTTGCCGCTGGCGATCTCGATAATCTCGCCCTCTCCCCCAAATCTCCCAGCGATAAATCTTTCGAGAAGTTTTAAGGCCGTCTTTGGCGGATCGACCACGATCGACGGATTGATTCCAACGCCGACATTGACCAGAGGCTCGGCCTTGGGAAAGACCCACGCATATCCTCCCGGCGCGATTCCCCTTCCAATATGGAACTCAGGGAAACCGATGCGAACATCGACCCCGGACATCACAACCTGTGCCGCGACGTGTATTCGATCCGGTCCGATCCGATCCTTCGGAAAAAGCGCGCGCGCCGTATCGCTTTCCACTCCGTCCGCCGCAACGATCACCCGGCAGAGCACCTCGCGGATTTTTCCCTTATTAAGATAGCGAACGCCTACGATATGGTCGCGCTCCCATATCGGCGCTATAAAACCTGCCGATGTCATCGTTCGAGCGCCTGCGGCTGCGGCGAGTGCGAATAAATCTCTGTCGAAAACGCGCCTATCGAGGATGTAGCCTGCATTCGGGTGATCGACCACCGTCCGGCGACCGTTCGGTGAAACGAGCACGGCGCCGATAATCGGCGCGGAGACCCAGCTCTCGCGGATATCTGGGATAACATCGGTAAGGCCTGTCAGGCTGATCCCCTCTCCGCAAAGCTGAGGCGCACCCACGACGGGGCGCTTTTCCAGCAAAAGCACACTCGCGCCGCCTTCTGCGGCGATGCGTGCGGCTATCGATCCGGCCGGACCGCCACCGACGACCACGACGTCGTATTCGCCTTTCGGTGGACGGATATCGACATCAAAATCCGGTTTATCCGCGCCCGGAAGGCAAAGAGCGCCGTGCGGGCAAAACGGCACGCACATTCCGCACCCGATGCAGGATTCGTCGGCATGAACCACTCCGCAGCGCACCGACAGCGCGTCCACGGGGCAGCTGCAAACACATCCACCGCAACCGCAACACCTTTCCTCGATAATCTCTATCATCTGGCAGATTCCACAAACGCCGCTATTCGACGGGTATCGCCGGCAAAAAGAATAAAATCTCCCTCCGCAATCCTAAAATCCGTCTCGTCTGGAAATGCAATCTTGACAAATCCCTGCTTGGTATAGCTTCTCGACACGAACATGAAGTGAAATCCCTTTTCGGAGAAATCCAATTCGCCGATGGTTTTGTCGATAAAACCAACAGGCGCGAGGACCCGAACGACCGAAGAATCTGGAGAGAGGTCGATCTGCTCGGAGTTCGAAAGGATGAGCTTCTCGGCGAGATTGTGTCCCATCTCGTCCTCCGGGGTAACGACGAGATCGACGCCGATCTTCCGCAATATCTTCGCTTGTTTGGGATTGGATGCCCTCGCTACGACATATGGAATCCCGAATTGGCTCATATAGAGGCTCGATAGCAGAACGGTCGAGAAGTTATCGCCGATAGCTACCACTCCTGCATCGAATTCCTCCCTCTCGATCTCCGTCCCGATAGCATCGCGATCGATGGCATCGAGTATCAAAATTTCAGATACGAGTCCCTTGAGCATCGAAAGTCGTTTCTCGTTCGTATCTATGACTGTAACATCCGAGCCAAGTTCCGAAAGTCGATTCGCCGTTGCATACCCGAAACGCCCAGCACCGATGATGAGTATTTTTTTCATAATCTTATCGAATGTTAAAGATTCTCGTTATTTTTACCTATTACCTAATTACCTATTACCAAAATCATCGCCGTTTTTTCTCATATCCTTTTTCATTTTGCATTGCTAATTTTACAATGAATCTTCCACCTACTACCTACTTATCTTGAAATCCATCAACCGACCATGACGTTCTCCTCGATGAACTTTATCCGCTTCACCTTAACGTGCCGCGAGATCGAGAATAGGAATGTCAACGGGCCGACCCTCCCAATAAGCATAGTTACAATTAGCACAAACTTACTCGCCGCAGAAAGCCCGAATGTCGGACCGGTCGATAGGCCGACGGTGCCGAACGCGCTCACGACCTCGAAGAATATATCCATGAATCGCCACTCAGGATGGTTCTTAAGCTCGATAGAACAGACGATGAAGGTCCCGAGACCGATTACCAGACCCGCTAAAAAGATAATCATCGCGGCTACATTGACGATGTTATTCGGGATCGATCGATTAAACACATCTACCCTCTCCCGTCCGCGAAGCCTCGCGCGGACCGCGCCGAAGATCACCGCTATCGTCGTGGTTTTTACCCCGCCGCCGGTCGATCCGGGGGACGCGCCGATAAACATGAGCATAATCAGGATAAACAGCGCTCCTGGCGCAAACGCTCCGACGTTCACCGTATTGAACCCGGCGGTGCGCGCCGTCACCGATTGGAAAAACGCCGTAAGAAGGTTGACCTCAAAACTCTCACGACGCATAAGGCAGCTATTGTCGCCGATCATTAGAAAGATCATCCCGAAAGCGATGAGCAAGACCGACGTCGAAAGGACGATCTTCGTCTGGAGACGAAAATGCGGAATGCGGCGCTTTTTTACTCGAAACGGACTGAATATATATCTTCCGATATCCGCAAGAACCACAAACCCCAGACCGCCTGCGATAATCAGACCGGCGAATATGAAGGTCATCCTCCAATCGGCGGTGAAGCGACCGATATTGTCGTTCCATAAGGAAAAACCGGCATTACAGAACGCGCTGACGGAATGGAAAATCGACCAGAAAAACCTCGAATCCATAGCGCTTTCATACCTCCCCGAAGAGAGATATAAAAGCAGCGCGCCGAGGCCCTCCATGCCGAGTGTTATTCCGATGATAGCGGCGAGAAGGGATTTTATCTTCCCGAATACCCTTACGTTTAATACGTCCCCAAAAAGCACCCTCTCCCTGAGACCCAAATCGCGCCGAAAAATCAGCGCGAAGAACGTCCCGAAAGTCATAAGTCCAAGCCCACCGAACTGGATCAATATCAAGATTATCATATGCCCGAACCGCGTGAAAAAGCTCCCGGTCGGCTGAACGATCAGCCCCGTGACACACGTCGCTGATGTCGCGGTGAAAAGGGCATCGATAAGGCTTATCCCATCTCCATGCGTGGCTCCGGGCAGCGATAGAAGGATCGTTCCTCCGGTAATCAACACCAAAAAACTCCCGACGAAAAGTGCCGCCGGAGGCAGGGGAAGGCTCGCCATCCGGGAGTTGATCCTGCCAAGCTCAGCGATAAGCTCGACAATTATGAAGAACTGCATCAAAACGATGTATATCTTCGTTATATCGACAAGAGAAAGCTGATTGAGGATGTAGCGATAATTGATATTCGTCAGAATAAGCTGGACGATCAGGACCTGCGAGATAAATAGAGCGATGAGAATGTATTGGAACGGGCGCTCCTTGATATATCTCCACCAATGCGGGGCGATAATGAGGCGGACGATAGCATTCCCAACGAAGCACACGATGATAAAAACATCCATAGCGCCGAAAAGGGGTTGCCATTTCGGACCAAAACCGCCGCTGCCGATCAGCGAAACGACCGCGAGCAGGGCGATGAACATCATAAAGATGTTCAGGGTCTTCTCTATATCTTTACGTCGAATGCTGGAATTCACAATAATCTATATCCCACCTTTTCGTAAACCAAAACATATGAGCAATGATTCACGATAAATGATTCTGCGAAAGGTCAGATCGAATCGTCGTTAGTTAGATCGACGATCTCCTTCTCTCGGATATCCGCAATCCTTTCGAGGAGGGCCTTGTTTTCGTTACGAAGTTGGCGAAGCTCCTGTGTCATTTTCTCGCGAGTTCTCGCTTTTGTCTTGACGACTGTCCGAATGACTATTCCCACACAAGCAATAGCGATCCCAGCCAACACTATCGCGTTCGTTGTAGTAAAGCAGCTGCATTGAAACAACTGGAAAACCAGGATAATATCGAGAACGAGTATAAAAAACGCCCACGGCAACATTTTATCTCCTTAATAAAGTCTATTCCCCTCCCAACAATCCCTTATCCCTCTGCCAATCACGAGTATATTTTTCGACCATCTCCTGTATCCGATCGATGGAGACCCGGACCTGAACCATCGTATCCCTTTCGCGGATCGTAACCGTCCCGTCTTCGATGGTTTGTCCATCGACTGTAACGCAGAACGGCGTTCCCGCCTCGTCCTGCCTGCGATAACGCCGCCCGATCGATCCTCCGTCGTCATAGAAGACCATGAAATGCCTCCGAAGCTCCATCTCGATATTCCGCGCGATCTCCGGCATCCCGTCGCGGTTGACCAACGGAAAGATGCCGACCTTTAGCGGCGCGAGCTTTGGGTGCAGTTTTAAAACCGTGCGCAACTTGTCTTTCCCCGCAGCTTCCGGCTCCTGCACATATGCATCGACGAGGATCGCGAGAAGGCATCGATCGACGCCGCCGGACGTCTCGATAACGTGCGGGATGTAGCGTTCGTCGCGTGCCTGATCGAAATACTCGAAGCTTTTACCGCTATATTTTTGGTGACGCGACAGATCGAAATCGCCGCGATTATGGATGCCCTCCAGCTCGCTCCTGCCGAATGGAAATTCATATTCGATATCGACAGCGGCGCGGGCATAATGAGCGAGCTTCTCGTGATCGTGAAACGTCAGGTTTTCCATTCGGAAACCGAGAGATTCATACCAAAGTCTTCGCTGGTCTTTCCAGTATTCATACCACTTTTCGGCCTCGGAGGGGTGAACGAAAAACTGCATCTCCATCTGCTCGAATTCGCGCGTGCGGAAGATGAAATTCCCCGGCGTGATCTCGTTGCGGAATGCCTTGCCGATCTGCGCGATTCCGAACGGAATTTTTTGCCTGGACGGCGCGCGGACGTTCTCGAAATTCAGGTATATCCCCTGCGCGGTCTCCGGGCGCAGATACGCGATATTTTCCTCCGATTGAACCGGCCCCACGAACGTCTGAAACATCAGGTGAAAGAGCCGCTCTTCGGTAAAGCTGTCCTTAGTTCCGCATACGGGGCATTGTTCGGTCGATTTCAGTTCGTCGGCCTTGAAACGGCGATGACACTGCTTACATTCCACCAGCGGATCGACGAACTCATCGACGTGGCCGCTGGCAACCCACACCTTCGGGTGCATAAGTATCGCCGTATCGATCCCCTCGACATCCGGGCGAAGCTGCACCATCTCGCGCCACCACAGATCCCTGAGATTGCGTTTTAGTTCGACGCCGAGCGGTCCGTAATCGAACGTGCTCGCGACGCCGCCATAAATCTCGCTCGACTGAAAGATGATGCCGCGCCTTTTGCAAAGCGCGACGATATCCGCCATTATCCTGTTCTTTTTCTGAGCCATACGCCTTCCAGACTTTGATTAATCGATTTTAAAATATACATTTGGAATTATAACAATTAAAGCATAAAAATGCAATGCCTGTCGGGTAATGGGATGTCCGGTAATGGGACATGGTCTCAAAATTTTGAATTCTTTATTTTGGAAAATGTAGGCATGGACTATTTAGATTCTATCGATTACAAATATATATGATATTTTACCCGACAAATCTTGTTGAAAAAGACCTTGACAAATCGATATACATAAATAAGTTTGCTTCTTGATATATCGGGATTTCCCGATCGCAGTTATTGTATGCAATTATGGAGGTTTAAATGCCAAGACGAAGACGTCCGGTCAAGCGAGAAATCGAGGCCGATTACAAATATAATTCAAAGCTCGTTTCAAAATTTATAAATTATGTGATGTCTGCGGGTAAAAAATCGACTTCGCAGAAATTGATCTACGACGCTTTCGATATTATCGAAGAACGCACAAAGAAACAAGGTATCGATGTTTTCGATAAAGCGGTCGAGAATGTTCGTCCGCAGCTTACGGTCAAACCCCGGCGCGTCGGCGGTGCGACATATCAAGTCCCTGTCGAGGTCCCGGAAAAACGTCAGGTTGCCCTCGCGCTTAAATGGATTATAAAATTTGCCAAGGCTCGCGGGGATCATGGAATGGCCTATAAAATAGCCAACGAGCTTATCGCGGCCTCGGAAAACGAGGGCGGCGCTATCAAGAAAAAGGTCGATACGCATAAAATGGCCAAGGCCAACCGCGCCTTCGCCCATTACCGCTGGTAGTCAACCTGTTAAGTTAAAAACATTAAACGGCGTTTCTTCGGAAACGCCGTTTTTGTTTGTAATACCCGCTTATGAGGCCGATAGTGCAACCGGGGCTGAATTAAATGCCGTTCCGGTTCATCTGTGGGCAATGCCCGCAGATAATTTGCTCAACCGCCTTCGCCGGATTCGCTCCGCAGTCGAAAATCACCGCCGCAAAAAAGGGCGGGTCTCAGACCCGCCCCTACGGTCCGTCTTCCGTGATTCCCCTCCCCCGCGCACAGACGTGTTTTCTTCGGTCATAGGCGGCGATTTCCGCGTGAAACCCCGACCCAAAAGCGAATCGTGCCGAAGGCGCGTTGAGCAAATTGCCTGTCGCCGCTGGCGACCGCTGTCACGATTTTTGCTACGGTCGATAAGGAATATTTGATTATGATAATTTCGACCGCAAAAATCCCCACCCTTCCACCTCGATGTCACAAAATTTGCTTGGGGCAAATTGCGCGCCATCGCCACCCCCGCGCCAGCGCCCCCGTTTATTCCGTATTACTCGAACTACCCCGCCTCGCTTTGCTCGGCACCCCTTCGCTTGCGAAGGGGAATTTCTACCGTAACATTCCCCTCTTTTCAAAGAGGGGTGGCCGAAGGCCGGGGTGTTTTCCTCTCTCTCCATTGTTAATTGCTAATTTTACATTGAATCCGTCTTTATCGCTCTACTCCTAAATCCGATAGCGATAAATATCGTGCTGTCGCGGCCCAATTTTGCGACACACCAGCGGTAAAACGTCCTCAACATCGCCGTGTCGCGATTATAATGGGCGCGGACTGCCAGCGACGCCTTATGCCCTCGGTCTTTCTGGAAATATGCGTCGTCGTGTTTCGTTTCGACATCGTCGGCGAGCGCGGCGACCGCGTTTATCATGGCGTTGGGGATAACGTTCGGGTCACCCAAATCCGAAAATCTTTGGTGCGCGTTGACCATATCCCGCGCCTTCGCGAGAAGCTCCGGCCGTTTGACCGGCGTTCGACCCGCAATCCCGTATATCTCGCGGTCGTCCGGCGAAAGGTATCGCGTTTTCAGGAGATTCTTCGTCGCCTGATATTTCGTCCTCAACGCCGCCGTGGCGACTTGCGCAATCCTGAATATTTCTTCAACGGCAAGCGTATCGACCAGCATTTTTGATGCTTCATTCCAATTGTCATACGCCTCGACCGCCCAATCTAATAGTTCATCGGGGAGGTCTAATTCTCCAGTATGTTCTCCGATGTTCCTGCTTAGAAGCAATAACCGTGCGCCTCTCATTGCATAATCGTCGTTGGCGACATCGTTATCCCTGATTACATATGCCATTGGGTTCTCCCATCGTTTTTAATCATCAAGTCTTTCCCAATAATTATACAGTTTTACATATGATATATCAAGCCGTCTTATGTTATTGTCCGGTATTTTTATATATTAAATAAGCTATTATCTTTTATTATTTAGCAAGATATTCTATTGATCCGGTCATTAATATTAATGAATCCGTTATCTATCTTATAGATTCAGTTATCTATTTTAATTATTCAGCAATAGATATTAATGATACAGTATCTTTATGACTATAATATATTCCTTTATGAACATATTATATTGCTATACAAATATATAAAATCACTGTATTTAAAAATAAAATAACTTATTTAATAAAAGATATAACTGAATGAAAAGAAATAATCGCTGAATAATAATAATCTTTTGCTATAGCTATAATTATAAAGAAAGGATTATCAAAATAGAACGCTATATAGTAATAATAAATAACTGGATAGGCAATAACGCTCGATAATTGAGTGAATTTGTCCCGAATACCGGATTATCGCGCCGGTATTTCGGATTAATCGCGTGGAAAAGACCTATGATATTCCCGTAGATGGTTGGGGGATATAGGTTTCCGAGCATCGGGATCGATCGGATGGAATAATGTATTGGAAAAACGATGATATTCGGGAGTTTTGAACATATAGGGGTTCGACAATAGCAAACCCGTTTTTGAATGGACGACAAGGGGCGCGATTTCCGCGTTCGCTCGACGACAGGACGGGAAACCCGTCCCCTACGGGCAGTCGCAGTCGGTAGATACGGATACATCGGGATGCGTATCTCTAAAATCGCAGACGTGCGCACACGAAACGGAATCCAAATTGTTATCGCGAAAAGAAATATATTCTAATAAATCCAAATCATCCAACGGAAATAGATCAAGGGTTGTGAGTAAATTGTCGTCGAATCGTATTGTTGTCAGATTAATGCACAATGTCAGCGGCGAAAAATCAATAATGCCAAGCTGGTTATCGCTCAAATAAAGGCCGTGTAGATTTGTGCAATCGACCAGAGGTGTCAGGTCGATACTTGTGAATTGGTTTTCGTTAAGTAAGACCGTTGTGAGATGTGGCCATGAACTGAGTGGTGTAAGGTCTATGCTTGTGAGTTGATTGTAATTCAGATCGAGAGAATAAATATGAGGGCATTCACCGAGCGGTGTGAGGTTAATTGTTGTCAGGTTATTGAGGGTTAAACAGAAATATTCGAGTGAAGTGCAATGAGCCAGTGGAGAAAGGTCGATTCCAGTAATCTCATTATCGGAGAGATTCAAACGTTCAAGGCGTTCGCACGACGATAACGGGCCGAGGTTTAACTCTGTAAGTTCATTGTAGGAAAGGTTAAGCTCGATCAATGTTGACCCGAAATTTTCTATACCCGACAGGCAGTTGGGATTAGAAATACCCGTCGAACCTAAATTTATCTGCGTGACACACCCATAAGCATTCCGAGTAATAAAGTATTCCGGTATTGTATCGCCGCCGAGAACCACGGGTATCGATAAGTCGCATAGATACCCGTTATCATCGTCGTCGCTGCTCGTGACGTCGTCGCAGTTGCAGCTAACGAACAAAAAACCCGTCAACACAAGAAAACCGAAAATACCAAAAACGATGCGCTTCATTTTTTCTCCTCCCGTTTGGTTCTTATTAAACATAACCCGTTTTCGGGAAATATCAACAAAAAACGGTGATATTCGGGAGTAGGGGCGCGGTTTCCGCGCCCGCTCGACGACGGGACGGGAAACCCGTCCCCCTCGCGGTTATGGGGGGATATGTGAAATCATTTCAAATACACGACGCGTTTCACCGCCGCGCCGCCGTCAATCGGTCGCTGAGCGGAGACGAAACGCGCGCGGACAAGATAGACGCCGGAACCGACGGTGGCATCGGGTTGCCATGTGAATTCGGCCCTCATCCGTCCTTCGGACACCTTCTCCCAAAGGG
>CAYNTG010000059.1:0-14617 GCA_964400105.1 uncultured bacterium | reverse complement strand
GCTATATTATTCGGCAAATCGGGCGTTTCGCCAACATGAACAATGTCGTCGAAATCGTCGGGGATGCCGTCGCCGTCGCCGTCGATAATCTGCGCGTGGAAATTGTCGAGAATCGGGAAGACCGCGCTTAATTGGTTCGGGACGCAGTCGCCGCCGAGGTCGGTTCCACCGGCGATGCTCGCGCACATCGCGATCTGCGCGCCCGCCGGCACGATTCCAGACCCGAGGCCGAAAATCGCATCCCAGCTGATCGCAACCTCGCTTCCGGGGCGATCCGCAGTGAGATCGGTGTTCACGATAACGCCGTCGATTATCTGTGTCGAGGTCGTTGCCGATGTGATATGCCAGACATCGCCGTCCGCAGAACCCCAGCTTCCGTATTGGATATCGGCCTTGAAACCGCCGGAAAACTGCGCGTTGCGATTCCAATTATCGATTGCGGTCAAATCCGCCGCGCCGTTCGGGCCGCCCGGATCGGTGTCGAGATAGATCAGCCAGGCGTTGGTGGTTCGCGTGTCCGATTCCTTCACCCCGTGAAGCCCGAGATACAGATAAGTCGCGTCCCAGAAGAGATTTAGGTCGTAAATCTCGTTGGTAATGCCCCATTCGGAATCCGTGTCCGGGTCGTCGAGGACGCGCGTGGCGGACACCCACTCGGTCGTGTCGATCCAGCCATCGATTGTGATGCTCGTGTTCGGCAGGACATTGAAAACCACCGCGTCGCCGACAGTGGCGGTTTGCGTAAGATTCCCATTGCCGAGGACATCCACGAACGCATTCGCCAGAAGGTAAAGGTGCGGATCGGTCATGGAAAGCGCCTCGATAGCCGATGCCTTCGCCGGAGAAATCTGAATTCGGATGTGCCGCGCATCGGCGGTGTTGATGACTGTGCAATCAACATCGAGCAGGACATCGGCAACACCGTCGCCGTCGCCATCGACACCGATATTCGCCATCTCAACTTCGTCGAATCGCACGAGGTCGCCGAACGATATTTCCATGACATCGGAACCGGGGTGATAGCTTGCGTAGTAGGCGCGTGGCGGAAAATTGTCCGTCAAACCGGCGGCGAGGGCGTTCAAAGTCGCCGACGTCAAACCCGCGACATCGTCAAGCTCGCCCGCGAAAACATAAAATCCGAATCCGCCGCGGCCGGTCACCTCGTCGCCCTTCAAAATCGTCGATTGGAATTCGGTGGAATGGCTCGCGCCGCCGCCGCCATAGACTATCGCCGCCGAAGCGTGCGTGTTTGGATTGTAAAAACCGCAATAGCCGGTTCCCCAAAGGCGATCGACCTCGCAATTCCAAACGACATCGACGAGATCGGGCGTGAATCCGCTTTTGATATATGTATTATCCGGGCCGGTGTCGTAATGAACCTGCATGTATGACTGGTCGGCTTTCACTTTGATTGTTTTTTTAAGTAGATATGAACCCAGTGTTATTTGCGCTGAATCGGTCGTGGAATAATCGACGCTCGATGAATACAGGTTATGCTGATAGTCGTAGCTTCCGACCGCGACATCGGACAGCGGCGCGATATGGTTTGCATCGTTGTAATCGCCCTCGGTGCCTTCCCAATATGCGTTGCAGTTGCCGGCGATGGAGCCTTCCCAGCCGGCGGTGCCACCCTTTGCGAAAATATAATGTCCGCGCCCGCCGATATGCTCGAACACCGCGCAAACACGGTTGTTGTAAATCACAATTTCGTCGTCGCCGTCGTCGTCCCAATCATCGTAAATCGCGCCGCAATCCGGAAAGGCGCTATCTGCGGCCCATCGCGATCCTTCGGCATAGGTATTCGCGTTCTTGATGTGCGTCGAGTGCTTCATCTCCCAACCGGAGATCGCGCCGCCGAGGCCGTCGTGCCAGCCGGTTTCGTAAAGATTTGACATCAGCACAAACCAACCGGCCTGCGAGGTGTTGTTATCGACGCATGTGAGGAGATTATTCTTCGCGTCGTTCCAGATAGTCCCGAAATTATGGCCGCGATGGTCGGAGGGACTGGCATAGCCCGCCCAATCCAAATACCATTGGTTGCCTACTCCGCCCGAAGCTCCGCCGTAGCCTTCGATGCCGCCGATAGAGCCATGCGAGCCGTAATATATCGTAAAAGTTTCGCCGTCGAAATTCGTGTTCAAAACGGCATCGGTGAGTTTCCAGACATGGAGCCACGAGGATTCGATGGAGCATTCCCAAAGCATCCTCTCATAGGCGTCGAGCGCGGTGGACATGCTCGATGCCCACTCCCCCATCTCGGCGGCCATCTCCCAATCGTCGGCATAAACGACAATGCGATAATCGCCGGTCGTGGATGAGCCAAGCCCCTGCAATATAGCTAAAGCAGAACCCCAATCGCCAGCGTGCAAAGCGCCTGTGAATGTTTCGTCGCGCGGGATCAACCTCAGCGTGCTGCCGGATTGCGTGTGAATCCGGTGATTGTCGTGGCCACTCAGGTGAATATTATCGTCGAGGATGACCGCCCATATGTCGTTATCGATAAAATCGTCGGCGATCCAATCGGATACGCCCGCGTTCGGATAATCCCCGCCGGGTCCATCGAGGAATGTGCGCTCCGGAACCCACGCCACGCGCGGCTCAAAACCGTAGCGATACAAGACCATGTCGCCCTCGATAGCAACCGACCAATCGTTCATCTCGTCGGAAACAAACGGCATAATATGCTGTGCGTAAGCGCTCGAAAGCATCTCGACCCAACCCGAATCCACACCGTCGGCGAGCCACGTATTAAAATCCGGGTCATACCACGCCGCGCCGGATTGGATCGTTCCGCTCATATGGAAATTTCCCGGAAGCGAATATAGCTGGTGAACCTCGAGAATCTCGTCGAAACCGCTCGAAGCCTCCGCACCGGATCGCCCGCGAAGGACATCGGTGTATGAAAGCGACTGGTTGCCGTGATGCACGAATGCGCAGTGCGCGTCGGTGTATTCCGGTTCTTCGAGGCCGAATATCGCCTCGTCGATAATCTCGCCTCGACAACGGGTGCGAATCGAAATTCGCGGTCGCGGGATTATTTCGCTATTGAAAAAAAGATCTATCGTCCCGAATTCGGGCATGAAATCCACATCGACCAGTTCTATTGCGCCGCGCTGCGATGCCCGAACCGCGCTGGATGGCGCGATGTTTATCGAAATCTCGTCGCCCAAATCTATCTCCAGATGAACACCGAGTCGTTCGAACTCGTTCGCCTTCGTGACAAAATCGACCATCATCGGAAGCCGCACGCGAAGACGCTCGCCGTCGAAATAGCACGAAAAAATGTCCCCCGCAGGAATGATATTCCCATCGGCGGATTCCAGGGGATCGACGCCCACGAGGGCCTCGCGCGGCATCGCGCCCGGGGGAAAGCCCTGCGGCAAAGCAAATAACACAACCGATATCAGTGTCAACAAAATAGGAATGTGCTTCATTTCGCAAACCTCGATAAAATATGTAAGATTATCCTTGAATCTACATCATTATATGTGACTTTTCAACCGCTTTAAAACGGTAAAATGGAGAACGAGCGAGTCGTGTAAGACTGTGCCAAGAAAAACCGCAGCCGCAAACCTCCGGCCGGCACGATTTTTGCGGTTCCTTCGAACGCAAAAATCCCACCCCTTCACACAACCTCACCCGCGCCGGCCTCGGCCTTTAAAGCCAATAAACGATTGCAGGATAGATGAGAATAGCTATAATTGCTTTAAATGTCGAATAAACACCGCAAAACATGGAAGAGGCTAAGACCGTTCGTAGTGGCTATCGTTCTGCTGTTTTGGGCCGCGATGGTTCTGATTTTCGTCGATAGAGGCAGAGGCGCGGAAAAGATCGAATTGCCGGAGTTAAACATTGTCGAAACGGGCGAAATCGTTTCGGAAAGCTATTATTCCGTTACATTCCGGGGGGAAAAGATCGGATATAACAGCGTTATCGAGCAAAAGCTCGGCAGCGGCTCGATGTTCCACGAAACAAGTTTTTACAAGTTGCCCGTCGGCGGGATCGAGCAGGAGATCACTTCCGAGGCGATAATTACCGTCGATGACAGCCTTAGAACGAAGATGCTGAGCTTCGATTTTTCGAGCGGCGGATATAACACCACAGTCAACGCCGCGATAGTGAAGAATGCCCTGAACGTCGAGATAACGACGCCCTCCGGAAGCCACAGATCGTCTTATCCGATAGAAGGGGATATCTATGTATCGACAGTTATCCCGAAAATTGTCAAGCGTCAGGGTTTTAAGAAGGGGCGTTTCAAGCTGCAAACATTCGACCCGATGACCGCTTCAACGAGATCGTTCTCCGTGAATGTTGTCGGCGAAGACCACCTCAACCTCTTCGGAAACAGACATGTCTGGGTGGTCCATCTTTTCTACGGCACGATGCTAACCACGATGTTCATCGACACATCGGGAACATTGCTCATGGAGAAAACCCAGGAGGGCTTCATGTCTGTCCTCGAGGATAGGGAAAAAGCGCTAAACTTCGATATCCGTGGAGGCGGCTCGATCGATCTTCTCACCGAGTTTTCGTTGCCGCTGGGGGTGAAAGTAATCGAGCGTCCTCGCGATGCCGTCCGTTTCGAGATGCGCATCGATGGCCTCGAGACCGGCCTCTTCGATCTCGACGATTTCAACCAGTCGTGGAACCCCGACAGCGAGATACTTATCGTCGATTCCAGAGGGATCGAGCGCGATTCTATTTTCCCGAAAATTGTTCCCGAAGACACCGCCGAGACGGCGCAGATACAATGCCGCGACCGACGCATCGTGGCCGCCGCAAAGAAGATTACCAAAAAAGCGGACACCGACCTCGAAAGGCTTATCGCAATCAACGATTACCTTTTCAAGAAAATGGACAAAAGCCTCACCGCGTCGATACCTTCGGCTGTCGATGTGCTGAAGAAGATGCGTGGCGATTGCAACGAGCACACGACGCTTTTCTTGGCGCTCGCGAGGTCTCTGGGAATTCCATCGAGGATGAACGTCGGGCTATTATATATGGACGGATATTTCTTCTATCACGCATGGGCACAGGCATTCGCCGATGGCCAATGGCACTCGTTCGATGCAACTCTCGGTCAACACCCGGTCGATGCGACACATGTTAAACTTACATCCGGCGACCTTGAACAGATGCTCGCGTTGCTTCGATTTGGCGATGCACAAATGTCTTATATCGATGTAGAATATGCTTCCGAAGGAGATGATATTGAGCAACAATAACGGCCCGATGATCGAACTTATCGATATCTCGAAGGACTACGGCAAGACCCTCGCCGTCGATAGCCTCGACCTTTCGATAGACAGGGGCGAATTTTTTGGATTCCTCGGCCCAAACGGAGCCGGCAAGACCACAACTATCAAGATGATTACCGGACTCGCAAAACCGACCGGGGGCAGGGTGCTCGTCGATGGAATCGATGTCCAAAAGGAGCCGGAAAAGGCAAAGCGGATCGTGGGATATATCCCAGATTCGCCATACATTTACGATAAACTAACCGGACGCGAATTCCTCAACCTCGTCGGAGGCCTTTACGACATGCCCGATGAGCTGGTCAAAAGCCGGATCGAATGGCTATTCGAGCTTTTCGGAATCGATAATTGGGGCGACGATTTCGCAGGCGAATATTCCCACGGAATGCGCCAGAAAATAGTCATGGCGTCGGCGTTCCTTCACAACCCGGACCTGATCGTTATCGACGAGCCGATGGTTGGCCTCGATCCGCAATCGCAGCGACTCGTCAAGGATATCCTGCTAAAACTCGTCGATCGCGGTGCGACCGTTTTCATGAGCACGCATACGCTCGGTGTCGCAGCCGAACTTTGTTCGCGAATAGGGCTGATATCCACGGGTAGGCTGATCGAGATACTTCCGGGAGCATCCACCGAAAATCTCGAAAGAAAAATCCTCGAGATCACGGGCGGAATCCGCGAGGTCTTTTTTCCCGAAGACCTCGACAACGAAATCATAGAAGGCTGACTAGTACACATATGAAAATTCGATAAAAACGCGATTTCGACCACTTGAAAAAATCCGCCGTATCGGTATTTTATATAGTTGTCCTTTAAAAACAAAGAGAACAGAGGGTTCATTATATCATGCCTAAAGCGCCCAATCTTACAATACCGATTTTGTTCATTCTGATAATTGCCGCGCCGCTCTGCGCGGAGGGCGTTCTCGATCTATGGAACGTGGATTCGATAGTCGATCCTTCGTGGATGGATGTCGAAACACTATGGGTAGCCGACACCTCCATCCTTAATCCACTCGGCATCGATCTTGTCGATCTGCGGGTCGGCGAGATTCGATTCTCGTCGTTCGGCGGCGACAGCGGAACCCTCAGAATACAGGCATTTTTCGCATATCCAACGTTCCTGTCGAACATGCCCGGCTTCGTGATAAACCACGGCATTATCATGGACGGCGAACTGGAGATGGCGGAAACCTTTTCCGCCGGATTGGCATGTTTCGCCCTCGCTATAAGCGCGCCCGGCCATGGCACCTCGACCGGCGGAAGCGCATATCATCTTCCCAACCTCGTGAGGTCGTATCCCGATCCGAGGAATAATCATTTTTACCAGTTCGCATACGCCACGATGCGCGGGATCACATATATGGAGCACCTTCCGATGATCGACACCGACTGGCTCTGCGCTTTGGGATTCTCCGGCGGGGCCGATGCCGCGTTTATTGCGAACGGCGTCGATAGCAGGATGTCCTTCTGCGTACCGATAATCCCGCAGACCGATTTCGAGTGCGGTGCCGCCGATTCGGGATGGATTATCGATATATTCAGTGAATCGGGCTACACACTCGGCGACTCGAATACGACGTTCCTCCAAAGATATATCGCTCCGATCAATTATGTCGAATTTCTCCACGGCTGGACCGTCCTCATCGTAGGCTCTCAGGATGAATTCGAGCCGCTCGACTGTGTGAACAGCATCTATGGCGCTCTCGACGGCACAAACGCACGCCTCGAGATCGTCGCGAACTTCGACCACCACTGCTATTATACGCCATATGGCCTAACCGTCGATTACGAAAGCTTCGACAATACGGATACCTTTTATGGCCGAATTCTCGGCACAACAAACTCGATCCTCACGCTGCTTCGCACCGGCATTCCCGTGCCGCAAATTCCGACACTGTCGCTCGATGTCGAAGGCGACAGCATCGTCGCCGTTTCGAATGTCCCGGCCTCATTTTGGGTCACGGACGACGTCGTTTTGTGGTTCAGCACCGATTCGGCGTGGACATTCCAGAGCGTGCCTATGATATTCGACATCGGGCCGCCGTCGCTGTATAAAGTGAGCTTTCCAAATGTTCCAGAGTATGCGCTCGATAATCTCATCTGCTTCGTCGAGGCCAAAAGCGCGCCGTTCCTCTGGCTGTCCTCGAGGCCATACGTGCCGGAGGATATGTCGTTTCGCATCCGGCCATTTCCGTGGCTCTTTTTCGGACTCGGTATAGGCGAAAGCTCGATCCGGCCACGCGATATGACGATTACCGCCTATCCGAACCCATTCAATTCGGCGATTTCCATTTCCGTAAAGACATTGCATGCAACGTCTCTACGAATCGAGATATTCGATATAAACGGCAGAATCGTTTATGACAATTCCGTAGGGGACGGGTCTCCCGTCCCATCGGCAAACGGGCGAGGAGACCTCGCCCCTACGGAGATCGTCTGGCGACCCGCCCCTACCCTCCCCTCCGGCGTCTATTTCGTGCAGGCGCGGTTCGACTATTTCGACCAGCTCACCGACCGGGGGGACGCAGAGATTACGAAACGCATCGTATATCTGAAATGACCGTAGGGAACGACCCGACAAGATGGGCTTATTTCCCGTTTGACAAAATAAGATCGTTGCATATACTTAACATTCACTGTAATCCCTAAAAACATTAGCCGGGCCATAATCCTCGTTTTGCGAAATTCGCGTTTATGTATGCAATCTAAAAGGTTTAAACCCATCGGGCAATTTGAGATAGGGCCGAAGTAGCCAATATTATATCGCTCGATTGATAAATCCGGGTTATCGCCGAAGCGATAGAGAAGCTGAATATTAATCGACAAAAAACATTCAAACACAGACAATGCTATGAAAAGATTCGGTACGGATATATTCAAAAAAAAGAAGGATGAGCTAAAAAAGCTCAAGATGGACCTTCTGAAACGTCGTTACACCCGCATGGATATGGAGGTTTGGCGTCCTATCGACCGGGCGCAGATGTATGAAGTTTCCAATTTCGGGCACGTTCGAAGCTGGAAAAAACGAGGTCGGTTCAAGGGCAAACGGGACGAGCCGGTTATCCTTAACCAAAGCACAAAGAAGACCGGCGAGATGGTCGTCAACCTATTTTTCGACGAGAAATACAAATCGATCCAGATAAAAAGGATCGTTTTCGATACATTCAACGAGCTACATCGCCATCCGAACACAATAATTCTTCATCGGGACGGCGATAAAAATAACAATCGCTTCGATAACCTCATCCTCGCCCGCGAATATATCGACCTGCCCAATGCCGACATCATCGCCATTCGCTCCGAATTCAATGCCGGCGCCATAAAACGCTCTCTCTCTAAAAAATACGGCATCAGCCTCGACGACGTGGACGATGTTATCTACGGCGACAAGGGAAAATGGGCCGGCGGCATTATCCAAGAGCGAAAATATAAGAGGGTCTTGACACCGGAGGAGATCGAAGAAATCAAGGCCAGGGCGATTTCCGGCAAAGAAACCGAGGCACAGATAGGCAAATCGTTCGGTATCCGCGAGCAACGCGTTTCGAGAATACTTAACGAAAAAACGCAAATTTCAAAGATCTCACCATTCAAAAAAAGCCAAATTCGCTGACCAATTACACATAAATAGGTGGCGAAAAGATACGATTATATCTACTTTTCTATGAATATGTGAGCAATCGATCGTTCTCAAGGAGATCCTTCTATTATGTATAAAAAAGCCGTTAACAACCTCGTATTTATGTTGTTGTCGCTGGTCATAATCGTCTCGGCGGTCGGAGCCGCAAATTCGACGGTTTTCACCGTAGAGATCGACCTAAACGATGTGGCGATATCGAAGATAAAATCCCCGGATGG
Organism: uncultured bacterium; assembly: GCA_964400105.1. Taxonomy (GTDB): domain Bacteria; phylum UBP14; class UBA6098; order UBA6098; family UBA6098; genus CAYNTG01. The sequence goes on along the minus strand of CAYNTG010000059.1, from coordinate 5,505 downwards.
CCGCGCTTTCGACATAATAAACGCCGGTGCAGATTATTCACTTCTAAGACACCCCGGCGAACCGCTGCTTCCTTCGAGAACCATATTTCTCTCCGTGCCGCCGGGTGCCGAATTCGTCTCCATCGTCCGGAAACAAATAGACAGAAGAACGCTACCCGGCGATTTTTCGATCTATCCGGCGCAAAGGCCCGTTCCGACCGACGGATCGACACACCAATTCATCGAACTCGACCCGGCCTTCGAGCAGTCGCATTATCCATTTCCGTTGGAAACTATCGAGCTTATCGACGACGACGCATCGATTCGGGGATATAGATTTTTCGTCTTCCGCTACAACCCCTTGCAATGGACACCGTCCAACGGCAAGGTCGAACTTACGATCCGCGCGGAGTTCGAGGTGACATATCGCATAAACGATTTTGCAGAAAATCCTTTCCCGGAAAGCGAAATCTTCCATGAAATCGCACATAACATTGCGATAAATCCATCGAATGTTCCCAGAATCTCGAGCAAAACCACCTACGAACCGGGGCGGCCACGATATATCATTATCACATCTAGCGCGCTGGTGGATTATTTTCAGCCACTCGCAGATTGGAAAACCCAAAAGGGAATTCCGGTCGAGATAGTAACCGTCGAATGGATTTCATCGAACTTTACCGGATTGGACCTTCAGGCCAGGATAAAGGAATGCATATTCGATTATGCGATCACCTACGGCACCGAGTTCGTGCTTCTCGGCGGGGATAATATGGTCGTTCCCGAATACGATTGTTATTGTGTGGTCAACGGCGAAGATCCGCCGAACGACCCGAGCTGGGACCTTCCGACAGACCTTTACTACTGCGGACTCGAGGGCAGCCCGCTCACCGATTGGAACACGGACGGCGACGAGGAACCATGCGAGATGAGCGGCGACGGCGTAGATATATACCCCGATATTATGCTTACACGCGTCGGTGTTCGCTTTCCCGCAGGTGTTCAGGCCTTTGTCGATAAAACCATTCGGTATGAAAAAAATCCGCCGTTTTCAGGATTCGCGCACGAGTTTCTCGTCTCCGGGGCGAAGCTATGGGACCCGGTCGACGGCGTATCCGACGCCGAGGCCAAATCCGAGGGGATGATATCCAGCTTCATCGAGCCGTATTGGGACGCGACAATCACGAGGATTTACGATACTACACCATCGGTCGATCTCACGGCGGGCCTTTTAAAGGCATATATGGATTTAGGTTATGGCAATTTCCATATCGCGACCCACGGCGGAAATACCACTTGGAGCATGGAATCCGGAAGCTCCTATAACTCCACGGATGCCTTGGCTCAAACGAATTTCTCCGAACAGGGGATTATCGCCACTATCGCCTGCAATACCAATGCTTTCGACCGCGATGCCGACCCATGTCTTTCCGAGGCATTCTTGCGAAACCCGAACGGCGGCGCAACGGCATATTTCGGAAGCTCGCGCTATGGATGGGGAGCCTCCGGCGGCACGGCCTTTCACGGAACATCGTTCATGTTCGACGACGAGTTCTATCGTCGCCTTCTAAGCGATGGCGTCTATCGGTTCGGACAGCTCGTCGCCGAGACGAAGATAGCAAAGGCCGGCGATGCTCTGACATACGGCTCGATGCGATGGCTTCAATTCACGATCAATCCGATGGGCGATCCCGAACTGAATATTCGCACCGAAGACCCGACGGCGATCTCCGCCACGCATCCTACTATATTAAATGTCGGTTCGATGTTCACCGTGACGACCGAACCGGCGGGAATCCCCGTCTGCTGCTGGATGCCCGATGCGGACTATTACGAAACGAACCTGTCGCCATGGACATTCACGGCTCCGCCGACCGAGGGAATCATTCTTGTTACCGCGACGACGCAAAACTGCATCCCCTATGAGGGCGAGATCGACGTCGAAGATGTTCATTCTCCGCGCTCGATAACGCTCGTCGCACCATTCGACGATGCCATTGTTGGACAGGGCGCTTCATCGCTTCGCCCAACGCTGCTTTGGGAGGTGCCGCTCGATCCGAACGGCGACGCCCTCGGTTTTCGTGTGCAATGGGACGAATCGACGGGTTTCGATACGCCGCTCGGTTCCGCCGAAACGCGCTACTCCGACCCCGGTTTCTTCGGCGGACCATACCCGGTTACCGAGGGAAGTTCCGACACGATAGGATTCACATTCGACACACCGCTCGAACAGGGAGAAACATATTGGTGGCGCATATCCCCGTTCGACGGCGCGTATTACGGCAACTGGTCAGAAGCGCGCTGCTTCACCGTGGATACGACGCGCTCGACCATCGAATGGGGCCAAACGGTTTCCGAGCAGTTTCTTAAATCCGCGATGCGTGCGGGGGTTTCCATCGACAGCGATGCGATTTCCGCCTGCGAAATCCCATCGAGCGCGGATCAATACAATATCCCGATCGTCGATCCCGGATTCGAGACCCTTTACAACTGGGCATATCACGAGAGCCATACGGATGGTTCCTTCTCGAGCGGCCAATCGGCAGTCCATATCTTCGAAGGCTCTTCGAGCTACGGGTTCTCAGTGGGTTCGAGCGGGCTTTTAGGCGGCGATTATCAGCAGATCTCGCAGTCGGTCGATCTCACCTATTTCGATGCGCTGTATTTCAGCGTTTTCGCGGAAGGCGACAACGACAACGACCATCTATGGGCGAGATTTTATATCGGAATCGACCTCGTCTTCAACCATCAGATCGTAACCGACTATCTCGACGAACCAAATTCGATGATCGACATATCGGGATACGACGGTGAGCGGATGCTGACCTTCATGCACTATGTTAACTCGCTTCACCTCGATGCGAGGAAGGATTGCTATTTCGACAATCTGCGACTCGGCTGGACGATCATCTCGAATCCGATTCGTTTCAGCGCGCCGATGAACGCGCTTTATTGGGATCGTGTGAAATGGACTGAAAGCAGCTCTGCGGGCGATTTTCGGATGACGGTTCAGCAAGTCGAGGGGTATCGATGGGTGGATATCGATGGATTAACCGATCTCGATTACGACGCTTTGGGCCACGACATCTCGATTCTCGGAAGGGTGGATTCGATCCGCCTCGTCGGCATGTTCGATTACGACGACGGCGCACCGACTATCGACGAATGGTCGATCTCGTGGGCGTATAACCCATCTGCAACCGAGGAAACAAATCTTCCGACAGACTTCTCGCTCCACGTTTTCCCCAACCCGTTCAACGGCGCGGTGAATATTTCCGTAGGGGAGGATTTTATGCCCTCCCGCATCGAGATATTCGACATAAACGGCAGAATGGTCGCGGATATCCCCGTAGGGTCGAGGCCTGCCTCGACCACGGGCGACGCAGGCGTCGCCCCTACGAACGAAACGGTAATCTGGTCGCCCGACGAATCCGTCGGTTCGGGTGTCTATCTCGTCCGTGCGCGGATCGCCGATAAAACAATGATGAAAAGGGTCGTGTTTATCAAATAAAAGGAGATTATTTTGAGCGAAATATCTACTTTTCTGAAGTGTTTGATGGAGGAAGCCGATCTTTCGCAGGCGGAACTCGGCAGGTTAGCGGGCGTTTCGCGGACTACCCTCTCGAAAATCCTTCGCGGTCGCAGCGCAGGATCGATTGCCTTCCTCGATAAGATTTTCGGAGTGTTCGGCTGCTATGTGACAGTCAGGCGAACACGCAATCAACCGTCCGACTTCGACAAGGATTCCGGCAAATTGCGCCTCCCCTTCGACGACCCCCTCGAAAATAACAATGCGCTCGAAAAGATTCGCAACAGGGAGACTAAAACACAACGCCCAAAGTGAAGAAACGGAAACTTACTAACCAGTAATGGAAACGATTATTTCTAAATATGCTCTTTATATAATCTATAACGCAATGCTTGGTATAGAAATCGAAACACTATGGTTGAAATTTGAACACTTCCATCTAAAGTGTTTCGCATATTATACGCAGTGATGAAAAGATTGGGTGCAGTGTTGAACCAATTAGGCATAGAGAGCAAACGATTATACATAGGGTAGAAACAATTATGCGCAGTATCCAAACGATTATGCGCAGTGTAGAACCGATTATACGTGGGGTTGAAACAATTATGCATTAAAGTGCAATGATTAATCATAAAGTTGCGATTTCTGAACAGATTAACGAGGGTTTTACGGAATTCAGGGGGTAGAACGATGAATAAAATCAGTCTTATTGCGTTGTTATTGCTATGTTTGGCCGTTTCCGCCATCGCCGGGTGGGAAAAAATATATGGAGGGAGCGAGAGTGATGTGGGCTACTCCGTTGCGCAGACATCCGATGGCGGATACATCGTTGTTGGATACACATATTCTTTCGGCACAGGCATGATTGATGTTTATCTCATAAAGACCGATTTACTTGGAGATACGCTGTGGACGCGAACGTATGGCGGAAGCAGTTCTGTTTGGGGTTACTCTGTAGCGCAGACATCGGATGGCGGATTCATCATCGCAGGAAGGAGTTGGAGCGCCGGTTCCCGCGCCTATCTAATAAAGACCGATTCCTCCGGTGATTCCCTATGGGCATACACATATACGAGAGGTATCTATGACGTTTTCTCCTCCGTCGAGCAGACTACGGACGGCGGGTACATAATGGCGGGATTTACCTCACTCACGGGCGGAGGTTATAACTATGCCTATCTTGTCAGAACCGATACTCTCGGTGATACGCTGTGGACGCGCGCATACCGGGGAATTTACGGGGCATACGCTTCCTCTGTTAAACAGACCTCCGACGGCGGATTTATAATAGCCGGTGCTACACTGGAATCCGGCGACCACTTCGATGTCTATCTTGTTAAAACCGATGACGACGGCGACACGATATGGACGCGAACTTACGATAAAAGCGAGGATGATGAGGGTTACTGTGTTCAGCAAACGTCTGATGAGGGCTATATTATCGTAGGAACGGGCGGAGCGTACGGCGCAAATGATGTTTATCTTATCAAAACCGATTCCTCCGGCGACACGCTATGGACCCAAACTTACGACGCCAACGACTATGATGTCGGTCATTCCGTCGAACAAACTACGGACGGAGGATACATAATAGCAGGATATACGAATACTTACGGCGTGGGTTCTCATTCTGATGACGTATATATCATAAAGACTGATTCTACCGGCGATACATTATGGACTCGAACATACGGTGGAAGCGAAGATGATTGGGGCCACTCTGTTGCGCAGACGACCGACGGCGGATATATCGTCGCAGGATGGACAGAATCCTTCGGTGCAGGCGGGAATGATGTCTACCTCATCAAAACCGATTCCCTTGGCTATACAGGCATCGAGGAAAATAACAACGCGACGAGGCCGGAGGAAATTGCGATTACGGCCTATCCCAACCCGTTCAATTCGGCGGTGAAGATTTCCATTTGTCAGGCAGGGACGCCCGACCTACCGATAGGACAGGCCTCCGCGCCTGAAATCGAGATTTTCGATATAAACGG
>CAYNTG010000058.1:12571-14654 GCA_964400105.1 uncultured bacterium | reverse complement strand
AAGATATATTAAATTTTCGCTTGCAAATTTCTCAAACTCATATAAATTCTGTGAGTTGAACCGTTGAGTCTTTTTTCGGGGCGTAGCGCAGTTTGGTAGCGCGTTCGGTTCGGGGCCGAAAGGTCCCCAGTTCAAATCTGGGCGTCCCGATTTTTTATTTCTGGACAGATGTCCTGTTTTTTTTACATTTGCATGGGACTTTACCATGAAAAGTAAGATTAGGCAAATTGCCGTGATAGGCGGAAGATATGCGGAAAAACCAGTTATAGATGCGGCAGAGAGGATCGGCGAATTGATCGCGGAGCGCGACTGGCAGCTTATTTGTGGTGGAATGGGAGGGGTGATGAGATCGGCGTGTTTAGGGGCATCTTCTGTGGGCGGCATAACGATCGGTGTTCTTCCGGGGAAAAAACGCGGCAGCGCAAATTTCTACGTGCAAATCCCGATAGCCACCGGCATCGGCGTCGCGAGAAACAGCATTATCGCTCACTCGGCCGACGCCGCTATCGCCGTGGGCGGGCGTTATGGCACGCTCAGCGAGATAGCATATTTTTTGCAACTCGGCAAACCGGTTGTTACGCTTTTTTGCGATTGGTCCATCGACGGCGTGGTAGCCTCGGCATCGCCGGAGGAGGCGGTGGCCATTATTGAGAAAAAGTTGGGTGGAAAATGAAAAGGGTGCGGATAGAAGTCGATGGTTATGTTCAGGGCGTTGGATTTCGATGGTTCGCCGCGCGTTTGGCGGAACGGTTTCATCTTGCAGGATGGGTTTGCAACAAACCGGATGGCGGTGTGGAAACGGTCGTCGAGGGTGAAGATGCTTCTGTAAATGAATATATTGCCTCTTTGCGGCGCGGCCCATCGAGCGCGACCGTCACCGATTTAAGGCTTTTCGAGGAAGATTTTGGAGGCGAATTCGACCGATTCGCTATCAAATTTTAGTTGTTCTTCGATTCTTGAATCTATTCATCCGCGCTATCGATATCGGGCATCTCGCCGGTTTCCATCCATGTATTATAATAATCGAGCAAGAACTTCGTCCCATCCTCTTCTGGACTCCCAACCGATGTTGTAAGATTGAACTCCTCCGTTTTGTCCGGCCAAAATACCACAGGGAAGCTTTCGCCGGCCCAATCGCCATCGCTTTCGATAAAAATCTCCTCGTCCGTTTCTACGATAAACATGAATGGACCTTCGCCTTTATGTCGATAGAATCCAATGTCCGACAGCTCGTCGAACTCGAATGTTACCTCACCGCAGAGTTTTTCGTCCTCGATATAGAGGCGTTTTTTCATATTTTTCGCGCCCGGATAGTCGTCGTCGATCATACCGCCTTCGAGGTAATCGTCTATCAGGGACACGAAATCCTCGGCGGATAGGTCCTCTTCGATATTTCCCGACGAATAGATATTTTTATGGATGATTTTCGCCGTTCCTCTTCCGTTGTCGTTTATCGTCCAGGAATACTCCTTTTCTTCGACAGATAGGCATCCGGCGAAGAACAAAGCTATCGACATTGCGACTAAAAGCGAAAGAATCCTTTTCATATTTGCCACCCCTTCGAGATGTTAAAAAAACCGCCCTTTTCGACAGAAAGCCGCACGCCTTTTCAATTCCGATTAGGAATTATTCTTATAATAATACCGTTGAAATCGCAAAATAATTATGCAGCGAGTCCCACTCGACGTGAATATCCGTTCGATATTCACGTAGCTTTAAAAGCTTGCCGCTTCGAAACTATTCTTCGAGCTCTTTACCCGCTTTCTTTGCCCTTGCGCGAGCCTCTTTTACTATATTTTCGAGAATCTTCTCTTCCGCCGCCTTCTTAGAAGAATCGACTACGAACAAAAGGCCTGCAGACGCCAATCCAAAAACCACAACCAACACGATTAACCTACCTTTATTTGGGTTATTATTTTTATAATAATATAGCGTGAATATGACTTTTTCAAGCGCTTTTTATAATGCAGGTATCTGGCATTGATTGAAAAAAACGATTTCCGCGTGAAATGGGGCGTCGCGCCACGAGCCGGCCGAGGTCTATTCCACCGACTATGCTTTAAAATCCGGCTCGTGACCGACG
>CAYNTG010000058.1:1212-12471 GCA_964400105.1 uncultured bacterium | reverse complement strand
TTTACCCGGTCTTCGAGTGCATATCGGAATGATCTCCCTGAGAACTACCTTTCATCGGTCTATCCCCCGTTCTCATTCCCGCGCCTTTTTTGCGCAACTCGTCGAGCTGCTCACGCTGTTCTTTTGTAAGAACATCGTTTATATCGAGCATGCCTTCGATACGCATGATACTGAGATCGCCTTCGATCTCGTTTGCAGCGGCGACCTGAGCGAGGATTTTTTTACGATCCTTTTCTTCCTCGCCCATGAGCTTTTTAAGATCGAGCCTCCTCTTTTCGAGGTCAGCTTTGATATCGATCCCGCGCATTTCCATATCGTAACGCAGGCTCTCGATCCGATCGACTTGATCGTCGGTAAGCTCGAGCTTGTCGGCCATTTTTTCGATCCTTCCGGCTCCACCTAACATCCTTTCGCGCCCCTTTGACGGTCCCGCAAAGGCGACCATAGCGAGCATTAGTGTTGCGAGCAGGATAACCGTTGTCCACCTTGTTCCGGTCATGATCACTCCCTTTTATCTATGGTTTGAGGGGTCGCGCATAGGCATCGGCCTATCTCCGCGAACACCCATATCGATAGCTTTTCGCATCTCCTTATCAAATTTTCGATCAAAAAGCAGAAATTTTGCCCTCTGCTCGGCATTTAAAATATCTGCAATTTTCTGGAAAAATTCCGCATCGATTTGGGATCTCTCCGTGCGAAGATCGATAACCGAATCGATTCTCGCCTGGAGTCTCTTATCGTTCGCTATGCCATTCGTGAGGTCCAGTTCGAGTTCGTCGAGAAGCCTATTCTCATCCTGATTCAATTTCTCGATATCGGCATCGTGTTGGTTCAACGCAGGGAAGAAGACCATCGCCTGTTCCTCACCGAGTTCGAGGACATCGATTAGCTTCCACATCCTGATTATGCTTATTTTCTCGCGAAGCTGCGACTTGAATCCCGGACCGCCTTCTGGAGACGGTGGGAAAGGCTGCGCCAAAAGGGACGTCGATAGGACAATAAAGCCCAATACAATAATTCTAAAACTTCTCATTTATGCTTCCTCCTTATCGGGATAACCCAATTTATCGAGGATGTCGAGCACTTCTTGCGCTTCTTCCTCGGAAAGTCGTTCAATTCTCGAATCGATATCATCGTCTCGATATGTTTCGTATGCGGATTCCAATTCCTCTGCATCGACACCTATAAGACCGGCGAACGCCTCGTCTTCATCGATATCGCCGACCGATATGGCCTCGATAAGGACATCCTCTACCTCATACTGCTCAAAAATCGCCTCGTTGTAATCGGTCCCGGCCGTTTGAATTATATTTAGATCGGGTTTGACATACGTGGCGACGAAAACCACCGCCAGAAGAATCGATGCGGCAAAAGCCACCTTGTAAGCCGTCCTTAATTGATACCAGTGCAATTCTCTTTCGACGTGTTTGCCCTGAAGGACATTGAACGTGAGCCTCTGGACCTCCGACCCGGTGAGGTCGGGGATTGGATCGGCATTAAGGAAACGCCGCATCTTCCTTTCGGCGGCATTCCAATCGTTAATTTTATTCTTAGCCATCCTGCGCCTCCAGAGCGGTCTTTATGCGATATACGGCGTTGTGAATCTGCGCTTTTATCGTCCCCTCGGATTTATTAAGCGCCTTTGCGATCTCGGAGATCGGCAATCCCTTTTCGAACCGCAGGACAAAAGCCGCACGGGTTTTTGGAGGAAGAGACATCATGGTCTTGCGAACGAAAAGGCGTTTATCCTTTTCTACAAGCTCCTCGAGCGGCGATCTGGAATTGCCGACCAGAATCTCGTCGTCGGTCGAAACGAAACGACGCTTCGAGCTTTTCCGAAGAAAATCGCGAGCGATATTCGCGGCGATGGTGTAAAGCCATGTCGAGATAAGCGAATCGCCCCGAAATCTCTTTATGTTCTCCAATGCTCTCACAAATGTCTCCTGCGTAATATCCATTGCGTCGTCGCGGTTGCCGGTCATCCGGAATGCGAGGCCGAAGATATTCTTCTGGTTATCCTCGACCAACCTTGCACAAGCCTCCGTGTCTCCGCTTTTTAAAAGATCGAAAAATTCTTTTTTTTCGTCTGTAACAGCCATTGCTCTCATTTCTTTCGACGTATCGGGACGAAAAAGGTTTAAAGTTATTTTGTCGTTAAAATGTGCGTCGAATCCGGCGCCATGAAAATTCATTCCCCGATCGATTGGAACCTGCAGATTTCGCTCGATGAATCGCCTCTATAGAACCAGACATTGAACCCATCTGAAAGCCTTTCCATCTCGAATTTATCAGCGCATGAAACAGGCTCCATATCCGGCGGGAGGATTACGCGGGCGATGAAGTTCCGCGAGACTATCGGCTCGCCGTCGATGCTCTCGAATGGAGGATAGAGCGCGAAAACCTCGCCCACCTTCCACGGACCCGGAGGCCCGGAAAGTGTCCGACGCACCGAAAACTCATATGAAATTCGCAAGACGAAATCGCGTCGAGGTTTTATCTTCTTTGTCTCGCCGGCCCTCAGAACGATGCCTTTCTCTTCGGACATGATATTCATCGATGTGAACGCGACGACCGAATCGACCGGCCAGTTCGGTGATATCTCGATTTCATCGACGCTGTCCGGGACGTTCATCGAAGCGAAAAAGACCACCTGCGCGATTGTATCCAACAACACGGCATCGATATAGACATAACCGACGGTTACCTCCGGATCGACAACGAAGCTCGGCGAACCTGGCGGCGGCGCAGGGCGAAATGCGTATGTTGCAACGGCCAAAAGGGTCGATAACTGAATTATTAAGTAAAATCTTTTCATGTTTCACCACCTAATCGAAAGCGATGTAAAATAAGCGTGCCTCGTGGAATTCTCGATCTAATATAAGGCGCTCTATCGAGAAAAAAAACAAAATATGGGACTCATAAGAGAACTACACCGTATTAACAGAATGGATTTTTCCATAACAGTAATGAAGCATGTTAGTGGTATCGAAAAACATCGATGTTATCCGGCGATTATCTTGACGTAGAATCTTCGCGATCTCGGACCGTCGAACTCGCAGAAAAATATACTCTGCCATCTCCCAAGAACGAGCGAACCGCCGGAAAAAATCACCGTCGCGGATGCGCCGACCAATGTCGATTTGATATGCGCGTCGGAGTTGCCCTCGAAATGCTTAAAATCGGCGGAGTGCGGAACGAGTTTGCTTAAATGGGAAAGTATATCCGTGCGAACATCCGGGTCCGCGCCCTCGTTTATCGTGACCGCAGCGGTCGTGTGTGGGACATAAACGATGGCGACACCATCTTTTACGCCGGAATCGCGCACCGCCCGGACAACCTTATCCGTTATATCGACGGTGCAGTTTCTCGACGACGTCTTTATTCCAAATTCCTGCAAATCAAATCCTGATCTCGATATAATAATCCTCGCGCAGTTTGTCGATATGCTCCTCGATGAGCCTGCTCGATTTGATCTGGCGTGCGAATTCCTCGATAACCTGCCTATCGTCCTCGATAGTCAGCGCACGATCCTCACTTTTGTCGAAGACCCGATATATCTCGAAGCTGTTTTCGCTCTCCTCCGGCCCGATGATGTCTCCCTTATCTGAAGCGATCATCTTGTTCTTTAGTTCATCCTGAAAATAAGATATGGGCAACCAATCCGATTCTTCGATAAACTCTATATTGTATGAGGTGAAACGCTTCGGTATATTTTTCATGCTATCCGGTGAGGCGACGCAGATCGAATATATCGTATCCGTGAGAGCTATTAGCTCGTTGAAACGATCCGGCGATAGCGACAATCGGACGAGGATGTGCATAAGCGTGATCTTTCCGGCAGATCTATCGATGACCTTCAGGAGATGGTAACCCATCGGGCTTTCTATCGGCCCGCCGACCTCGTCGTATTCCAAAGAGAATGCAGCCGAATCGAGTTCGTGCAGCAGGTCTCCGTGTCCGAAAGTTCCCAGCAATCCGCCCTTTTCCGCCGTAGCCTCGTCCTCGGAGACCTCGACTGCCACCGTAGCGAAATCCTCGCCGCCTCGAATGCGCGCGAGAGCGCCCTCGATCTTCGCGGTGGCGGCTGCAGTGCCGGCGGAATCCGGGGTTAGATGGACGACCAACCCATCGAGCTTCACCTCGGCGGGCGCCTTCGGAAGGCTGTCGGCATATTCATTAAAAAACTCCTCGACGTCATCGTCCGTGACATCGATGCGCCCGAAATGCTTGCCGACGTATGATTGCTTTAATAGGTAATCGGATATCTGTTGGCGGGTTTTTCTTTTGAATCCAAGAAGGGAATATCCCTCCTTTTCGAGTGCGGCTTCGAGTGCCGATTCGCCACCGTAACCCTCGACGAGTTTCTGCCATCGCGACTGGAAAACCTCGTCGAGGCGGGACTGATCGACCTGTATCGACTCGGCCTCTGCGGCTAGGAGGATAAGCCTTTCATCGACCAACGCTTCGACCTTATCGCGAAGAGCGTCCTCGCCCAATTCAGATTGGCTTTTTTGGCCGCCGGTTTCCATGAGCAATGCGATCTCCACCTCGCTCGATGTGATCACTTCACCCTCCACGACGGCGAGTATGCGTTCGCTGAAACTTCCCGTCTCTATCGCAAAAAGAGACAACGCGAAGACTGCTAAAATAGCTATAATCGAAGTTTTAATTTTCAAAATCGGCCATCGCCTCCTCGATTGCATTCGTATCGATAGTTACGCCCTTGACTGCCTCGATGGAATCGAGCACCTCCCGGTAAGCTTCGCGGAACTTTCGTTCGTATAGGAAATCGCGAATGCTACGTTCGACCTCCGAAAGCTCGCGCATACTTCCCTTCGGCGAAAAATCTATCAGTTTGATGAAATGATATCCGAACTCCGTCTCGATCGGTCCGGCGACCTCCCCCTCGGATAAAGTGAATACCCTTTTCGCCAACTTCGGATGTATTCGATCCCTCGAAAGATAACCCATTTCATCCTGCAGAGCGCCGGACGGGTCCTCCGAAAACCTTTCCGCAAGATCGGCAAACGAAACCGAATCCATGAGAGTGCGGACGGAATCCCTCGCGGTTGTGTCGAAGACCATTATATGGGAAAGCAGCACCTCGTCATCTGTCCGGACGAATTCATCCGAATGGTTATGATAAAAAGAACCGACATCGGCAGAATCAATAACGATTCTCGGAACGATCAGGTATCGCTCGATCTCCGATGCGAGGATCATTCTGCGCGCCTCTTCGATCTGTGCGGCAACGTTTGGGCGGGTGTCGAGTCCGAGGTCGCAAGCCGCCTCGGCGAGAACCTCTTCTTCAGCCCATTGCGAGACGAATTTCAACGCATCGTCGTCGAACCTATTCTGAAATCCCTCGGGGACAAGCGCCATAAGCCTGTCCGCTCCGAGGGAAGCCGCGCCCGCTTTCGCGACGATAATATCGCGGCGGCCTTTATCCTCGCATGATATTAAAACGAGAAGGGCCGCCGCGAAAAGTATGGCGATATTTCTTTTTCTACCGCTCAACTAAAAAAACTTACTCCGCCACCTTCTCTACCTCATCGGGAGTCTTATAGAGACTCGAATCGATCGATGCGGCGATGGTTTTGTCGTAAATTTTAAATCCGAATTCAGTCTTTGCCGATGTGATGAAATCCTCCATCGCTTTATCGCGAAGGTCGCGACGCAATGTCGATTGGATACGTCCGCTAACCTTATCGAGCGGCATGACCTGCGGCTCTTTGACATTGGTAACCTTGAGCACCGACCAGCGATTGGTTCTGTCCTTTGCCGGACCGACGATATCGCCTGCCTTTGCAGATGAAGTCGCAGCGAAAAGGTTCGGGAAACGTCGCTCGGTGATCTCGATGATGCCACCCGCTTTTTTCGTATATGTCCGAAGCGATTTCTCCTCGACGAATTTGGCGAGGTCCGTTCCGGCCTTAACTTTATCGACGATATTCTTGGCCTCGGCCTCCTCGGCAACCTGAACCTCGACGGCAACGATGGTCTTCGGTGCCATGAAGGAATCGGGGGTCGCTTCGTAATAGGCTTGAACATCGGCGTCAGATACCTCGACCTTGCCGTATATCGACTGGTTCTGGAACGTTCCGACTATCATCTCGGCGACCTCGGCGTCGAACATCTCTTTGTATTTTTTGGTATTTTCTATGCCCATTTTATCGGCCTTACCTACCAGGAACTCGCCCTGGAGATTGCCCTTGATAAAATTCTCCACATCCAACGAAGACGCCAACGGCTGTCTTTGGTATGCAGGCATCAAATTAATAGCCGAATCGAGTTGTGTCAAAGTCCATACTCCGCCGTCCCATGTTGCGACGGTCATATTTTTCTCCTCGTCGGAGAATTTTATCTCCGGAGGTTCTTCTGAGCCTTCGATAACCTTAAACTTATCGACCACAACCTCGACGGCCTTTTCGTCTATTACGAGGTTCCTCTCGGCGAACATCCCATCCACGAATTCGAGGGCTTTTTCGCCCTGCTTTTCACGTTCGATAGTCTTGCGAAGATTATCCTCCATCTTTTCCAACGGTTCCTGCGAGCGTGTCCGCGTGCCGATTCTCTTTATGATATGGAATCCATAGTTGGTTTTTATCGGTGCTGAGATTTCGCCGTCCTCGAGTGCGAGAACTCCGTCCTCGAAGGCTTTGACCATTCTTCCGGCCGTGAACCAACCAAGGTCGCCACCCTTACTTCCGCTGCCCGGATCCTCGGAATATTCCTTCGCCAGTTCGGCAAAATCCACGCCATCCTCGAGCTTTTTGGCTATCTCTTTAGCGAGCACCTCATCTTTAACGAGGATATGCGCAGCGTTGAATTCCGTGCCACGCTTGTCGTAAAGTTCCTTCACCATGGCGTCTGTGATCTCGATCTTTCCGGCAATTTTTTCCTCCCACAAGACCCTGATCTTCCGACGTTCGTCGTTCTGTGTGACACGTGAGACCACGATCGAATCCTTGTCGAGACCCTCTTTGTATGCACCGAGAAGCAGTAGTTTCTGCTTCACGAGATTATCCAGAGCGCCGGTGCGACCTTCGAGCGCCTCATCGACGCTCTTCCATCTGGCCTGCATCGGACGAACCGCTTCGTTAAGGTCTTCGGTCGAAATCGTATATTCGCCTACCTTAGCAACGGTGTCCTTCGGAGCCTTTTCGCAACCGACAAATAACATGCCGATCAGTGCGATGGCCGCTACGATGTAAATAGCTTTTTTCATTCTCTCTCCTCTTCCTTTAGATTCTATGTTTTGGGTTATCTTTATTTGTCAATTTTCAATATTGCCGAGGGCGTCGCGTAATTTTTTTAATTTTGCGCCGATTTCGTCCCCCTGTTTTTTTGCGTTCTCGACGACCTCTTTCGGTGCATTCGACACAAATTTATCATTGGCGAGACGCTTCTCAACGCCCGCCAAAATGCAGCTTAGCCTATTGATTTCCTTTGCCAGTCTAGTTTTCTCGGCCTCTATATCGACCAATCCGGCGAGCGGCAAATAGACTGTGCTATTACTAACAACCGCTGTGCCAACCGGCCCATTCGGTCGATTTTCTACCGTCTCGACCGACTCTATCCTCGCGAGTGTCGAGATAAGCTCTGTGTTCGAATCTATCGTTCGGCGCTGAGGTTGTTCGGCAGTAACGATTTGAGCGTGCCCCACCCTCTTGTTACCGATTCCCGTGGCGGTTTTGATATTCCGAAGCCCCGAAGCAACAAGCTCGATATAACCGAATTCCGCCTCCGCGCCGTCGTCCAATAAGCCATGGTCGATAGACGGCCATTTCGACACGATACACGCCTTCGCGCCGAGTCCGCCCTCGATCTCGCCGGCAAGCTTTTGCCAAATCTCTTCGGTCACGAACGGAATGATCGGGTGCCAGAGGCGCAGGACCTGTTCGAGGACGTGAAGCGCAACAATCTGAGCCTCGATGTCGAATTCGGAGAAGCGAATTTTAACACCTTCGAGATATATGTCACAGAATTCGTTCCAGAAAAATTTATAAAGCGAGGTGGTTGCCTCGTCGAGGCGATAATGATCGAGCGCTTTATTAACGTCTTCCTTCGTGCGTTGAAGCCGCGACAATATCCACCGATCGAGTAGGTTATTCGTCGGAGGATTGGATATTTCATCGAATGTAAATCTCTCTTTTATCGAACCGAAAATGAGACGTGAAGCGTTCCAAAGCTTGTTGCAGAAATTCCTCCCCTGCGCAAAGCTATCCATATCGATGAAGAGGTCCTGTCCGGCTCCAGCCTGCGCGAGAAGTGTGAACCTGAGCGCATCGCGACCATACAGATCGATCACATCGACAGGGTCGATTCCGTTTCCGAGGGATTTGCTCATCTTGCGTCCCTGTGAATCGCGAACCGTTCCGTGGATGTATATACTATGGAAAGGCGTTTCGCCCAGAAAATGCTCGGAGGCCATGATCATCCGCGCGACCCAGAAGAAGATTATCTCGCTCGCCGTAACCAGGACATCCGTCGGGAAAAACCGTTTTAAATCTTCGGAATCGATATCCGGCCATCCCATCGTGGCAAACGGCCATAACCATGAACTGAACCATGTGTCCAGCACATCCTCGTCCTGGCGAAGGTTTTGACTGCCGCACCTCGGACATTCGGTCGGTTTTTCACGTGCGACGATCGGTTCGTCGGAGCAGTCGCAGAACCATACCGGAATGCGATGACCCCACCAAAGCTGGCGGCTAATGCACCATGGCCGAATATTCTCGAGCCAGTTGTAATAGACGCCGTGCCATCTATCCGAATAGAACTTCGATAAACCCCTTCGAACAACGGCCAAAGCTGGCTCCGCGAGAGAACGCATATCCAGAAACCACTGGTTCGACAGGAACGGCTCTATTAAAGTTTTGCATCGATAGCAATGTCCCGCTGAAAGCTCGTGCTTCTCGATCTTGACGAGAAGACCCTCTTTTTCGAGTGCCTCGACGATGGCTTTTCGCGCCTCGAACCGATCCATACCGGCGAAACGGCCACCGTTCTCATTGATATGACCGTCCGGTGTCAGGATATTGATCTGCTGAAGGTCATGGCGCAATCCGATTTCAAAATCGTTCGGATCGTGCGCAGGCGTGATCTTAACGGCACCGGTGCCGAACTCTTTATCGACATAATCGTCGGCGATTATCTTGAATTTTCTGTCCAGGAATGGATGGATAACCTCGCGGCCGAGAAGCTTGCGATACCGGTCATCGTCGGGATTGACGGCGACCGCGCTGTCACCGAGCATCGTTTCGGGACGCGTCGTCGCACACTCGATAAAACCGCCGCCCTCGAGCGGATATTTGAAGAACCAAAGATGGCCGTCGATTGTCTGATGCTCGGCTTCCTCGTCGGAGAGTGCGGTTTTGCATGTCGGGCACCAATTGATTATTCGCTTGCCGCGATGTATAAGCCCCTCTTCGTAAAGGCGAACGAACGCCTCCCGAACCGCCTTGGCATACCACTCGTCGAGCGTGAATCTTTCACGGTCCCAATCGCAGCTGCATCCGATCTCCTTGAGCTGCTCGATAATCCTTCCGCCCTTTTTCTTTTTCCACTCCCGGAGCCGTTCGGTGAATGCTTCACGACCGATGTCTTCCTTAGTTTTGCCCTCTTTGGCGAGGTCCTGCACCACCATGTGCTGCGTTGCGATGCCTGCGTGATCGACACCGGGGAGCCAAAGCGTCGCATATCCCTGCATCCGCGCACGGCGAATCAGCACATCCTGAATAAGATTATTCAGCGCGTGGCCGATATGCAGAATATCCGTAACATTCGGCGGCGGAATCACGATGGAATAGGTTTTCTCCGCATCGGACGGCTTGAAAAACCCGCCGTCGGACCAGTAATCGAGCCATTTTGGCTCGGAAGATTTTGGATCGTATGTCTTGTTTAGTTCAATTGCCATTTTTTTATGTGTCAAAAATTACCCGGTCAATTTTTCCGGTAAATTAGATTTTGAATAATAAAGCCCTGCGTTTCGAT
This sequence comes from uncultured bacterium, assembly GCA_964400105.1. Taxonomy (GTDB): domain Bacteria; phylum UBP14; class UBA6098; order UBA6098; family UBA6098; genus CAYNTG01. The sequence goes on along the minus strand of CAYNTG010000058.1, from coordinate 2,475 downwards.
TGTCAAGTATAATCAACATGAGGGCAGTTCGGCCTTCTGTCACCTGCGCCGACCATGAACGGCTCAATTTCGGATAATATTCACTTGCCTGAGCGGGAAAGCGACATTAGATTTAGAGCAGGATTAAAATATTTGAGGATATTCGATGCCAGAATTATTTGCTGTAAAAGACGAACTCGCCGTTTTAGTCAAACGGTTCGAGAGCCGCAACAAAACCGAATGGGACGAAGCCGGAACGCGAAAATCGCTCATCGACGGCTTCTGGGAAGCCCTCGGATGGGACACCGACGACCCGCAACAGGTCGAGGTCGAGAAAGCGACGAAGATCGAAGACCACCTGAGAAGCGCGGATTACGCCTTCCTCGACAAGGGACGCGTCCGGTTTATGGTCGAGGCGAAACGCCCCGCGAAAAACCTCGCCAAAGACCGCGATGCCATATTCCAAACGAAGCTATACGTGTGGAATACACCCGGCGCTTTTACGGGAATATTGCAGGATTTCGAGGAGTTCGTTACTTTTTTTGTGATGAAAGAACCGGAATACGGGCTTCCCCTCGAAGGGCTGCAGAAAAAACTGGTCTTCGATTACAAAGAATACGCCGACCGCGCCGACGAGCTGCTCGAACACTTCTCTCGCGAATCCGTCATCGCCGGTTCCATCGAGAAACTCCTCCCAAAGGGAAAGAGGCTCGAAAAGGTTACCGAGGCGATCAACAGGAAATTCTTCGCCGACCTGATGAAATGGCGGCTCGAAATTGCCAAATCCATCGCAAAAAATAATCTAAAATTGCAGGAAAGCGACATCAATTCGGCGGTTAATCATCTCCTCAATCGCATTCTATTCATGCGCGTTATCGAGGACCGCAAGATAGAACCTTACGAGATACTTCACAACGCGTTCGCCGAGTGGAAAAGAGATGAACTCGGCCCGCTCATGGCATACCTTATCGACCTTTTCAAAAAGCTCGACCCGAAATACAACGGCGCTCTGTTCTCCCCGCACATCGTCGATAATCTCATCATCGAAAATAAACCGTTATACAACCTTATAAAGAATCTGTATTACCCGAAATCGACATATCAGTTTTCGAGAATGCCCATCGAGGTTATCGGCAACGCTTACGAGCAATACCTCGGCTCGGTGCTCACGCTATCTGCGACGCGCCGGGTGAAATTAGTGGAGAAGTCAGAGGTGCGCAAAGCTGGTGGAGTCTATTACACGCCGAAATATATAGTCGATTACATCGTCGAGCAGACCGTCGG
>CAYNTG010000058.1:0-1112 GCA_964400105.1 uncultured bacterium | reverse complement strand
GAACCTGTCCCCCTTAACAAGGGGGATGTCGCGCAGCGACAGGGGGTTTCTTCCGGCTTCGACGCGGTGATTGGCAACCCGCCGTGGGTACAATCTAAGTTTATGGATAGAACCCAAAAGGATTATTTCGAGGTAGTTTACGAGAGCGCGCTAAAACAATTCGATATATTTAACTGCTTTATTGAAAAGGTTACATCGCTTCTTATGCCTAACGGCTGTTTAGGATATATAACCCCGAGTAGGTTCGTGATGAACCCAGATTATGAACCTTTGAGGGAATATTTGGCCGAGAATATTTCTTTGGAGGAAATTGCGGATGTAGGTGAGCATATTTTTCAAGGCGTAGAAATGCCTTCTCTGTTGCTCTTTTTCAAAAACACAAAACCTTCGCGAAAAAACCAAATATTTGTAATAGTCGAAGTCGAAGATTTAGAGACGGGAAAATGGGTGTCTTATAATATCCCCCAGGAAAGATTTCAAACAGAACAAAGCCATTTATTTACGATTTACGAACCAGAGGAGATTCGGGCTTTAACCGAAAAAATGCAAAAGGAAGCTATTCAATTTGGCGGGCTTGTCGATAATGCAAGAGGTGTCGAGATAGGGAAGAAACATGAGAGCATATCATTATCCTCAAAGAATGGGTATAAGCCCTTTTTAGCAGGGGAAGATATTGGCAGATATTACATTTCGGGTAATAGATGGATTGACCCCAATATGGACGCTGTGAATTATAAGACGGAATCTCTATATAACGGGACGAAAATTCTTATACGAAAAACGGGAACGGGAATAAACGCCACTTTAGATACAGATAATTATTGGGTTATACAAGTTATCTATATATTCAAGAAGAAGCGTAATAAATATAACGAGAGGTATTTATTGGGCTTAATAAATTCGCAATTAATGACGATCTACTATTTCGCAAAGTTTGGGGAGGAACACAAACAGGCGTTTCCTCATTTGCGCCAAACTTGTGTAAAACAACTTCCAATCCGCACGATAGATTTCGACAACCCCGACGATGTTGCGAACCACGACCGTATGGTGAAGCTGGTCGAGGATATGCTCGCGCTCAATAAGCGCCTGCACAAAGAGCAATCGCCGTC
>CAYNTG010000057.1:4991-14659 GCA_964400105.1 uncultured bacterium | reverse complement strand
TGAAATAATCATTAATCTCGAATAAGGAGACCAAAATGAAAAAAGCGATATTATCTCTTATTCTAACCGGGGTGCTTAACTTCGCTTTCGGGCAAAGCGGCTGGTGCGCTCCGATTCAGCTTCTACCGGATTCGATTCACGTCTATGAGATACCGCAGCAAGCACGCGAAGAGCAATATTCCATGTTTATGCTTGCTAGAGTCGGAGATAGTTCGATCGTCGTGCGATTGGGAAACGGCAGTCTCGACGATATAGGGATTATCGCGATTGCCGATACGATGTGGAGCCTTTCAACACCAGGTTATGTTTGGGGCGATACGATGGTCGAAATAACTACCTGGAGAGAAAGGGATTGTAATAAATTACTTACGTTTAAGAAAACGGCTACGCCCTCGATAAATATCTATACTATACCTGACAGTTTTAGCTGTATCTCTAATGTTGAGGGCGGATATTCTTACCCAAATCAGTTTTTTGGCATTACCACAAGCGGTAACCTCACATATTGCACCCTCGACACTCTGACTGGCTATATCACCGGTTCTATAATTCTCGACAGTCTCCCTCCCGCGGAAGGCTATTTGAAATATAGTTGGCGTAATGGCACATATATATCTTCCTACGCTCCACCGGAATTTATCCTTTTCGATACTTACTACCTTACCTTCGAATCATTTTCCGGTAAGAACCCGACCTTCGTCGAACATGGTGCTTCAATTATGTTCATTGCCGAATCCCCCAATTGGGATTTATACACCGAAAATATTGCAAGTTATGCCAATTGGCCCGGCGGTTGGACCACCGATGATAGCCTCGAAGAGAAATGTTTATCGTATTTCTCCGGTTTATATTTAACAAAGTACTTTTGTGAGGATGGAGCTGCAGTATATGCCGTCGATGGGAATATCATATTGTATAGTGTGGATTATTCTTTGGGGGCAGTCTTCGACACAATGGTTGTTGATGCCAATCCTACTTATTTCGGTGCTACGAATATCATCGCCGACTTAAATTACTCATGGATATTCTGGACGGATTCGGCATATGTCCTCTGGGGTATCTGCCAAACTACGATAATAGGCGCAATCAGCGAGTCGCCGTCCGCGAGGCCGGAGAATATCGCAATCTCCGCCTATCCTAACCCCTTCAACTCTGCGGTGCGGATTTCGGTAGAGACGTTGCATGCAACGTCTCTACGAATCGAGATATTCGACCTCGCTGGGCGGCGCGTAGCGCAATTGCCCTCACCCTCGGTCCCTCTCCCAGCGGGAGAGGGAAGGAATTCCTTCTCCCTTTGGGAGAAGGTGTCCGAAGGACGGATGAGGGCCGAATTCACATGGCAACCGGAAAAATCCCTCAGCTCCGGCGTCTATCTCGTGCGAGCGCGGATTGACGATAAATCTATAATGAAACGAATCGTGTATATGAAATGACCGTAGGGGCTAGGCTCCGTGCCCTACCGCCTCGTGATAATACGAAGAACCTACATCGATTCGGTCTTCGAGTCGAATGTGAAATCGGTCGCAAGGATGGCGGGAACCTTTGCAAAATAAGGCGGCTCGTTGAAATATGTCGAAAGGCGCTTTGGGCTGCCCGATGCGACGATATTAGCGAGAACGACCATCGGAGACTCGTTGAAACGAAGATTTTTCACGGGATGAGTAACCTCGCCGTTCTCGATCTTGAAAAGGCCGTCGCGCGTCATTCCGGTGAGCAGCATCTCGCGGGCATCGACCTCCTCGATATACCAGAAACGCCGCACCAGAAGGCCCCTGCCGCATTCCGATACAAGCTCGTCGATAGATTTGTTTTGGCCTGTCATGGAGAATGGCCACTCGATCGCATCGGGGGAATCGCCCATTTTTTTTGCCCAATAACGCGACATCGGAAGGCGTTCGAGGACGCCATCGCGAACCCAATGCGTGTGGCGTGTTGGAAGGCCGTCGTTGCCGAATTGGGGTGGGGGCATTTCCTGGTCGGGTGCGCCGACGTGGATGTTGACCATGTCGCTGAAAATCTTCTTGCCCAATTTTCCCGCAAATGCAGTCGTTCCCTCGTCTGCATCGCGGCGGGACATGTAATAGGTAAAATATTCGAGCAGGTCTATCACGGCCTGAGGCATGAGAACGACGGTGAATTCCCCCGGCTCGATATCGACCGGGTCTTGCGCGGCGACGGCGCTTCCGAAAGCTCTGCGTGCGAGCGCCTCGGGGTCGATTCGGTCGATCGATTCGGAGCTGGCGGAATTGTATCCGCTTCCGGTCGGCCCGGCGACCGAACATGAATATTCGACGTGCGTGAATCTGTCGAAAGCGAATAGCCCGCGATTATTTGCGATAGCGTTTAGCGTCGCGCCAGATTGATATAAACCGCCGGCCCGATAGCCCTTCGAGGCTGCCATTTCGGTAACGATCGATATATGTTCCGCGATCTCGTCCGGCGACAATTTTGTCGTTTCATCGAAATACCGCTGTGGCATTTCGGGATATTCACATGGCTCGACCGGCGGCATATATTCCGGATCGGGCGGCGATTGCTTTGCTATCGTCCGCGCGCGATCGAAGATTCTTCGGAGCGATTCGTCGTCAAATCTGTTCGTGCTCGCGCAGCCGCGTCGCCCATCGATAGCGATCTCGATAGAGACCTCGCCCGATTCGCCGACGGAATTCTGCGTGATCGCGTTGTCGCCGAAGCGCATCGATGTCGTATCGCCATAGCTGTATTCGACCTGCGCATCGCCGGTTTTCACCATCGAGATGAGTTTTTCCAATATCGATCGAGCTTGGTTTATACTTTTCATAACAACATATCTCCGAATGAGTTAAATAAATTACTTAAACAAAAACATTAAGTGTAATATCCGCCGAAAGAGTCAATGTCAAAACTAAGTAACAAAATTCCGTCAACCAACAAACTTCGCCGATCAGGATTCGATAGCCGATAAAATCTTTTTGAAAACGGCATCGTATCGTTTTTTCTTAGCGATATTATTCCCGGTGAAAACAACGAAAAGATCGAGCTCTGGAACAATCATAAGCGCTTGACCGGCATAACCCTTCGCGGCGAAAATTTTAATACCGTCCGCGTGCCAAACCCACCATCCGTAACCGTAATGTGCGCCGTGCAGCGTATCGACGAGTCCCACGGTCGATCTATCCAGCCAATCTGTATCGACGATCCTTCTGCCGTTGAACTCGCCGCCGTCGATCACCATCCAGCCGATCTTTGCCAGATCCATCGGCGTAAGCGAGACACCGCCGACCGAACCGGCTGCGCAGGCAAATCCACACGGATCGCGTTTCCATTCGATCTCTTCGATGCCGAGCGGCGTGAAAAGATGCTTATCGGCGAAATCCTCAAATTTCATGCCGGAAGCTCGCTCGATTATCGCCGAAAAAAGATGAAACGCGCCGGTGTTATACTCGAAAACCTCGCCGGGGCAATGTTCCATCGGCTGCGAAAGAACGAACTCCATCCAATCGGAGGAGTGTTCCATTCCATAGTGCATGTTCGCCGAAGATTTATATGCGATGTCCAGCTCGCGCCATCGGATGCCGGACGTCTGCGTCAGGATGTGCTTTATCGTAATATCGAATTTTGCGGCATCGTCGATGGAAGATCGGAATTCGGGGAAAAAATCCAGAACGGCGCTCCGCTCGTCCTCGATATAGCCCATCTCGATAGCGATTCCCACGAGAATCGACGTGATGCTTTTCGCTATGGAGAACAACGGATACGCGACATCGACGCCGTAACCTGGCGTATTCCACTCCGCAACGAGTTTTTTTCGCCGAAAGACGAGAACGCTGTGAACCTTGCGCCGCACGAAATTGATGCGCCGAAACGCCTTTATCAAAAGGGTTTCGTCGAATCCGGCCTCCTGTAAATTCCCATCGATCTCGCCGGGTGTTATTTTGAGCTTCGCAAACAGCATAACTCCAATCGTTATTAAACTTAGAACATAGCGATAAACGGGAAAGAATCGATATTTTTCTTCCTTCCCATCGCATTCATGGTTTGCCTCGAAGTAACAGCATCGGAGCGGTATCCCGCAACAAAGGAGAAAAAAGCGGGCGCTCCGATGCCGATTGGTGATTTACAGAGACTCGGTCTTCGAGCTGAATGTGAACCCTTCGCTCATAATGCCGGGCAATTTTACGCGGCTGTCGATCCTCTCCGCGCGAGACATCGCCACGATATTCTTCAGGAAGACCACCGGCGATTCGTTCCAGCGCATATTTTTAACCGGCCCGACGATCTTGCCGTCCTCGACGAGGAAGACGCCGTCGCGCGTCATGCCCGTGAGAAGCAGTTCCTTGCGATCGACATAGCGAATATACCATAGGTTCTTCACGAGAAGCCCCTTCTTGCAACTTTTCACGAGGTCGTCTATGGTATTATCCTCCCCTTTCATCGAGAGCGGTAGGAAGACGGCGTCCGGCTCCTCGCCCTTCTTGTCTGCCCAGAAACGGTCGTGTTTGAGCCGTTTCAGCACGCCCTTCTCGACGATTTTCTTCGGCTTGATCGGAAGGCCGTCCAATCCGAAAAGCATGGGCGGAAGCTCCGGATCGTCTGTAACGATGGATATATCGACCTTTTCGGAGAACATCTTTTCGCCGAGCTTTCCGGCGAAAACGGTAGTCCCCTCATCGGCGTCGCGCGCACTGAGATTCCAAACCATGAATCCGAGTATATCTGCTACTGCGAGCGGCTCGAAGATAACCGTCCAATCTTCAGTCTCGATATCCCCCGGATTCTGGGCCATCTCCGCGTTGCCGACCGCCATATTCGCGATCTTCTCGATATCGATATCCCTATACGAGGAGCGGTTCATAAATCCCTTACCGCTTCCCTTTGGACCGTGAACGGTGGTCGAATAATCGACCTCTGTATTATCCTCGATGCAGAAAAGGCCCTTGACATTGGCGATAGCGCTTATTACAGCCGAAGCCTCGAAAAGCCCGCTTGCACGATACCCTTTCGCCTTTGCCATATCGACGACGACACCGGCATCGGAAGCGATCTTTTCCGGCGCGAGATTCGCGGTATCCTCGAAGAAGGCCTTCGGGCCATCGGTGTATTCCTGCGGGCCGAGAATCTCCATAAGCTCCGGGTCTTCCGGGGCATCCTGAGACATCTTCACGGCGACCTCGACGAAATTCTTCAGCGAATTGTCGTCGAGTTTATTCGTTGCCATGCTGCCCTTGCGGAGGCCGTTATAGATCTCTATGCGGAGGTTCTCCTGCTCTCCGCCCATATTCTGGGTTATGGCGTTCTCGCCGAAGCGGGTCGCCGTGCTTTTTTCCCATGAATAATAGATTTGAGCAACGTGTGGCTCCGCCATTTTCAGGATTTTATCGGTCAGCGATCTGATTTCTTCGCGTGTTCTCATAGCTGTGCACCTCCTACCGCGATATTGCGGAATCGGGTAAAACTCGCTCCGTGTGTCATCCGCATAACCTGCATCGGTTCGCCCTTTCCGCAGTTCATTACGCCGTGGGTGTTCCACCACTTTTTGCCTGCGATAGCGTCGCAGCTATTCCAGAACTGAGTGGTTTGCGCCTGATAGGTTACCTTCTTGAGCGGTTTTGTCTTGCGTCCGTTCTCGATCATCCAGAACATATCGCCGCCGAACTGGAAATTATTGCGCATCTGATCGATGGAGAAGCTGCCCATGCCCTCGATATAGACGCCGCGATCGATCCCGGCGATAAGGTCGTCGGGTGAGAGGTTGTCGTCCTTGCCCGGCTCCATATATAGATTCGGGATTCGGTTGATCGGCGGGTGCTCGAAACCGTCGGAGCGGCAGCAACCGCTCGATTTATCCCATCCAACTATCGGCGCGGTCTCGCGCGTCGATCCGAGGTTCACGAGAACGCCGTCCTTGACCATCGGGAAACTGAACAGCTCGACACCGTCGTCGTCGTAGAACCAGCTTCCGAGGCCACCATCGAGAACGTTGTTCGCGGTGAAATTGACGATCTCGCTGCCGTATTGGTAGCTATCGACCATCTCCGGTTTGACAAAGCTGCGTCCGGCCATGTTGGCCTCCCATCCGAGGATGCGATCCAGCTCGGTCGGGTGCCCGACTGACTCGTGCATCGTGAGCGATAGGTGCATCGGGTCGAGAACGAGGTCCATTATTCCATTCGGTGTGTCGTCCGCGCGACACTTAACGAGAGCCTCTTCCGCCCATTTCTTTGCATGACCGGCGAGGTCGATCTTCCGGATAAATTCATATCCGGCTTGCTTGGCGCCGCCTTGAAATCCGCGGCTCTGCGATTCGCCAGCATCGACCGCATGGCAAACGAGCATAGGATTGGCGAAATAGTTCGTGAGGTCGAGGAAGCTGCCGTCGCTATTGGCGATGATCCGGTGCATCTTGATGAATTGTAGAAATCCATAGGCCATGACGACATTCGGTTGATTGAGCATCGTGTCGGTGCAGGAAAGAAGCATCTCGGCCTTCTCCTTGTTCGACACCGCGAACGGGTCTTCTTTGCATGGCCCGACGCGCGTATCGACGTGCTTTGCTTCAGGCACCATCATCGCCGGGACATCCTTCGGCACGCGGCTCGAAGCCTTCGCTATTGCGACCGCTCTCGCGGCGGTTTTCGCAACCTCGTCTTTGGTCAATGTGGTATTCGACGCAAATCCCCATGCGCCATTCACGAGAACCCGAACGGCGTATCCATAGCTCTCGGTCTCGTCGATCAGCTTCAGTGACCGTCGCTCGACATAGACCCTGTTTTGCCTTTCATCGACGATACGCATGTCGGCGAAACTTGCTCCGGCATCCCTCGCCGCGTTTAAGGCGACTTCGGTGAGTTGTTTCATGTGCACTCCTTTTTTTGAATATCGTTTGTTAAATGTCTTAAAACTTACAAAAATCCGATTGAAAATTCCATTTTTCAACAAAATAAGATATATCTTCCAATAGGTAAAGTCAAGACAGTAATGACCGAATGGTCATTATTTTGAAAAGAACTTTTTTGAGGTTTCGAGTAGCTTTTTTGTCGAAGTCGAAGATTGCGAGAATATCCCTTGGTTGCTACGATTTATTTTTCGTTCCTAGATAGAAATATTTTCATTGACAAATCTATAACATTATATTATTTTAAGGACAATGATGGGGTGGATTTTTGTAAAAGGCGTCCGAATAAGAATTTGAAGGGATAGAACAAAATGCTTGGCTATAACGAAGCTATACCGCTGATTATTTTCTTCTTTGTCTTAGCCGCCGGTATTTTTGGATATTTTATCTCATCCGGCAAGGGTCGCGAAAGAAAAAGGATCACGGATCGAATCGCGATGTCTCTATCCATCATCGTTATACTGATGCTGGCCGGTTATTCATGGCATCTGGTCGACAATATTCTCAAAAACAATCGCTCGCAAATACACGTCATGGATCGACAGATGAATAACTATCTTAGCTCGATCGATAGCCTTCGCAAGGCTTTGAATAGTGCGAACGGAATCTCTGTCTCACTCAATCTCGCGCTCGACGAAGGCTTTTCGGAAAAACAATCGCTGGAAAGAACCATCGACGAACTGGAATCCCTGATCGATTCCACAAATCTAAGCGGCCTCGCAAGGGAAAGGCACATTCGATCCATCGAGAAGGACAAAAGGGATATGAAGGCGCGCATGATCGAGGTCGCACGCGGCGCACATGACAAGGTCGAGGCCGTCACAGAATCGCTCGCACAGCTCGCCGCAATCCGGGAATCCACCGTCGTTCATCGAGAAACGAAAGGGACGTCGAAACTCGCTTTCGCGTTCTCCACGAGCGACAGCGCCGGCCACGGCGGGATGAAATTCACATATTATATATTCTACGCCGATCCATCCTCCGATCTGCAAAATATCTCCATCTATTTCAAATTAGACAGCCCGTTTGTCGAGCTGGAGGACGTCTCGGAGGAATCGGTCGCGAATCGAAGGACACAATTTATCGCGGAGACGGGAAGAATGGGATTTTATTATCGATCCTCGGAGCTTTTGGAGGGAGAAGCCATCCGGATTCGTGCGATGGGCGAAGAGACGATCGAGCCCAGAATGTTCGAGCCGCCCGTCCTTTCGCCATAACGACCCGAAGACGGAAACCCGATATAAATCGAGTTTTTCACGGTAAAATCGACAATCCCGTTGACAAAAAAGCATCCGCCGCCTAAATTTACAGCCGAAAGGATGTTATTAGAAACCGAAGGAGCATCGAGCTATGTGGATCGTGCATGTAATCTTAATTCTTATTCTGATCACCGCGTCTATCGTATTTGTCTCGCTTAACGGCGGCCGTGTCATAGATGTTATATCCCTCGGTTTCGCCGATTATCAGAACATTTCGTTGAATATCGTCGTTCTGGAAAGCGCGCTTATCGGCGCTTTTTGGGCGCTGATGGTATCTTTTTTCATCCAGATATCCTCCCGCGTTAAGATCATGCGTCTGAAAAAAATCAACGTCCACCTTCGCGATGAGCTGGATAACCTGCGGATTCTGCCCCTCGAAGACCTGCCAATTTCGGAGGAGGAGAGATGATCACCGATAGTATTGGATTTATTCTGCTTATCTTCGCACTCGGCGCGCTTCTGGCGGTTTGGTTTTACAAGGGAAAATCGTCGAAAAAAATCGAGCGCCGCGAAAAATTTACCGAGGGATTGAGGGAAATCGTTTTGGGGAACCGCCGTCGTGCGATGAAAATCCTGCGCGAAACGGCCATCGAGGACACGAATAACGCCGAGGCGTTCATTATTTTGGGAGACCTCGTCCGCGAGGATATCGGCCCGCGAAAGGCGTTTCAGATTCATCTCGGAGTCGCAAATAGAGGTATCATTTCGGATTCCGAGCGGGTCAGGGTCATGAAATCACTCGCCCTCGATTATGAAAAGATGGGCGATCTCGAAAACGCCGCCGATGCCCTCTCAAAAGCACTCGATGCCGAACCCGATCTATGGACAAAGGAGTTCATGCTCGAGGTTTTGGAGAAACTCGGGCGATGGGAGCAGGCGTTCGATCTGTTGTCAACATTCAAAAAGTCCGACGATCAGCTCGAGGGCCAGCTCGCACTCTACAAGGTAATGATGGGGAATGTCGCGGCGGAGAATGAGAAATACCATAACGCAAGGCTGTTATTCAAGGGCGCTGTCCGCATCGACCCCGAATGCCCCTCGGCATATATGCGGATCGGCGATGCATATTATGCGGAAGGCCGAATCGAGGATGCCGTCGGTTGGTGGACGCAATTCTGCCAAAAATTCCCCCGGATCGCGTGGTCGTGTTTCGAGCGGCTCGAACGCGCGGCATACGATCTCGGAGATTTCGGTCGAATGATAACCTTTTATGGCGATTTCATCTCGAAACAGCCAGACGATTATCACGCCAAAGCGACGCTCTCCGCCCTTTTCGAGCGGATGGGCCGAATCGACGACGCCGTCGCCACGCTACGGAACGTCCAATCGCTGCCGATGGAAATTGAGCTGAAATTGCTCGACCTGTTGAGGCGGAGGGATGGTGTCGAGGGAGAAGCTGGCGAGCTTATCGGAAGGATAGCCGCACGAAGCGACGATCGATGCGAATATGTTTGCGATGCTTGCGGATACAATTCATCCGGCCCGATGTGGTATTGCTTCGAGTGTGGAGCCTGGAACTCATTTGGAATATGATG
>CAYNTG010000057.1:0-4891 GCA_964400105.1 uncultured bacterium | reverse complement strand
AGATTAATGCAGAAAGCATATATAGATGATGAAATACCTTGCTATAATCGGTCTTGTGGCCGCTATTGCGCTCGCCGCGCCGGTCGCGGTTAATCCGGAGTCGCTCGACAACGCGATGGCGGAGATCGAGGGCGACTCCACGCTCTCGGTGCGCGCCCAACTCGCATACGCGCGCGGTTTATATCACTCCGCAAAGGACCTCGCCGAGCGTATCGAAAATCCGACTCAGGCGGATCTTTTGCTTCTCGGGCAGTGCTGCCATGTCCTTGCCCGGCCACATGCCGCAAGGGCATATTTCTCACGAATCGACGATCAAAAGCTGAAACCAATGGCCCTTCTCGGTCTGGCAGAACTCTACTGCGGCGACATCGCGGACCCGGATAGCTGCCGATACTACATGAATATCGTCGATGAGATGGAGTATCTCGGACGGTTCGTCGAATTGACGATGCCGCAGGAAGATGCAAAACATCAGCCAGCCCTGGAGGAGGAGGTTCTCGGTCCGTGGACGCTCCAGTTCGGCGCGTTCGAGATGAAATCGCTCGCCCAACAGATGGCAATAAAAGTGCGCAAGGAGGGGATTCGGGTATTGATCGTCCCGGAAATTGGTATTGGAGGCAAGGAGATGTTTTTCGTTTATGGCGGGGATTTTGCTACTAAGGGAGAGGCGGCGGCCCGATCCGATGCACTCGCGAGGGAGTTTGAGTGCCGTGTCACCAACATGCCGAAACAGTAACGTTCATTATAGTAAGCGATTAAATCAATATTATGAGGTTTTACATGAAGAGAATAATAGTAATTGCTTTGATAATAAGCAGTTCGGTGTTCGCAATTTATGAATTCGCAGGAACGTCCGGGATGACATTCCTGAAGATGAATTTCTCGCCGAGGGCTGCGGCATTGGGCGATGCGTCCGTCGGTTACGCCAACGGCCCGGACGGAATGTTATCGAATCCGGCGGCCATGTCTTTCGAGAAGGATATGTCGGTTGGGACGAGCTTCGGGATGCTCTATGCCGGAATTTCCTCCGGCCATCTCGTTGCGCAAAAACGTTTCGGGTTCGGCAAAATCGGAATAGCGACCCGTTTCGTATCCTATGGCACGATGGATCGCACCGACGGACAGGGCGAGGTTCTCGGCGATTTCGGCAGCACGGATCTCGCTTTCTCGGTGCTTTACAGCCGCGAGATATTCGACAACTTCTCGCTGGGATTCGCGCCGTTCTTCGCTTCGAGTTCGATAGACACTTTCGTTGCGACGGCGATAGGTGTGGATTTGGGCGCACTGTTAAAATTCGACAGGGGAAGGGGTCGCGTGGGGATGGCAGTGAAAAACCTCGGCGGTCAGCTCTCCGCTTGCATCGAAAAGAAGGACACACTTGCGACTACGGTCGGCCTCGGCGCGAGTTATAGGCTTAAGGGGATGCCGGTCTATGCGCTCGCGGAGGGGGATTATTGCCGCGACTCCGGCTTCTCCGCCGGTTTCGGAATGGAACTCGTCCATTTCAAACCGCTGAGCATCAGGGCGGGGTATCGGATTCGCGATAAGGTCTCCGGCGACCTTGCCGAAGGCGAGGCTTTGATGAACGGCCTCACCGCAGGATTCGGATTGCATCACAAGGGGATTTATGCGGATTATTCGTTCCAGCATTATGGCGTGCTCGGATTCACGCATAAATTCGCCGTGGCGTTCGACGGTTTCGCTTCGGAGTAGCGGTTTTCGAGGTCGGTTTTGCACAAAAAAAATCTGCAATCTCAAATAAAGAGTTAATGAAGACGAATAAAATTTCTATCAACGTGGAAAGCTGCACCGGTTGCGGTTTATGCGTGCCGGAATGCATTTATAACGCCATTAAATTGGAGGGCGACGTCGCACGTATCGATTTCGACCTGTGCACGCTGTGCGGCGCCTGCGTGGATGTTTGTCCGGTCGGGGCAATCGAGCTTTTGACATTTGCAAAAAAGACCGGAACCGAGGATTTAGATAGCTTCGACGGCGTATGGGTTTGGGGAGAGGTTACCGTGGATGGTGAGCTGGCGCCCGTGGTTTTCGAGCTGTTGAATATCGGGCGGTCTTTGGCCGATAAGCGTGGGACTTATTTGGGCGTGGCTCTGGTCGGAAGCGGCGTTAGTGAGCTTGCGGAGCGCGCTATCGAGCGCGGCGCGGATCGCGTGTTTGTAGTCGATGCGGTGGAGTATCGCGATTTTATCGAGGAGAGATTCACCGATGCTATCGAGCATCTGGTGAAAAGATACCGGCCGGAGATACTCATCGGCGGCGCCACGATGTCCGGGAGAAGCCTGATGCCGCGCATCGCGGTTCGATTGAAAACCGGCCTCACCGCCGATTGCACCGGTCTCGATATCGATCCCGATAGCGGAAATCTCGTCCAGACGCGCCCTGCATTCGGTGGAAATATAATGGCGACCATCCTTTGCCCGAACCATCGGCCACAGATGGCCTCCGTCCGTCATAAGGTTTTCTCCGAAGCGCCGGTGGAGGCCTCTCGAAAAGGGGAGATCGTCGTTGTCGATGCGAGTGAAATCGCCCTCGAAAAGCTCGCGAAAAGGCTTTTACAACGCGTCGATGAGCAGGATAGTGGTGAATTATCCATCGTCGATGCGGATATCATCGTTTCCGGTGGCCGAGGAGTCGGCGGGCCGGAGGGTTTCGAGCCGCTCAGGGAGTTGGCGCATCTTCTCGGCGGCGCGCTCGGCGCGAGCCGCCCGACAATCGATTCTGGATGGCTGCCATATCATCATCAGGTCGGTCAGACCGGCCGCACGGTTGCGCCGAAGCTCTATATCGCTTGCGGAATAAGCGGCGCGGTCCAGCATAAGGTCGGAATGCAGACATCGGATTTCATCGTAGCGATAAACAAGGATGAGGACGCCCCGATCTTCGAGATCGCTGATATCGGGATCGTCGGCGACCTGTTCGAGGTTGTTCCGGCGCTTATAAAGAAATTAAAGGGCTAACTCATCGAGATATAAATAATAACGAAATTTGTGATAAACCGTAACGCACCGAATTAAGATGGCGAAAAAACGACTTAAAAAAACGCTCGGCCTACTCGATGTTTTCGCAATAGGCGCCGGTGCTATGATAAGTTCCGGTTTTTTCTTGCTTCCGGGAATAGCCGCCTCGAAGGCCGGTCCGGCAGTTATCCTGGCGTATATTATCTCCGGCTTTCTGATCCTTCCTGCGCTCTTCTCGATGGCCGAGCTTTCAACCGCTATGCCCCGTTCGGGCGGGACGTATTTTTTCATCAGCCGCAGCCTCGGGCCGATGTTCGGCACTATCGACGGTATCGGTGTTTGGCTTACTATGTTGCTAAAATGCAGCATAGCCTTGGTTGGCATCGGATTTTATCTATCCGGATTATTGAACATCGATCCGACATTGATCGCGCTTTTCTGCGGATTAATATTTATGGCGATTAATATATTCGGCGCGAAGGAGACCAGCGGCCTGCAGGTCGGCATGGTTGCTCTTCTCCTTGTGATAATGGCGCTCTTTATCGGCAAAGGAATGTCCAGCATTAATGTCGAGTATTTCAAGCCTTTTACGCCATTCGGTCTGTCGTCGTTATTGCCAACCGCCGGGTTCGTTTTCGTGAGCTATATCGGTTTGACGAAGATCGCCAGTGTGTCCGAGGAGGTTATTAATCCCGGGCGCAATATCCCGCTCGGTATGATACTCGCGTTTTCGGTGGTTTCGATAATATATGGCTTGGGCCTGACGATCGTCGTCGGTGTCCTTCCTCAGGAGCAGCTCTATAATAGCCTGACGCCTATCGCGGACGCGGCGAGGGTTTTCGCCGGGCCTGCCGGCGCTATTTTGATTACTATCGCGGCCGTTTTGGCATTCGCAACGACCGGAAATGCGGGCATGATGTCGGCGAGCCGTTATCTTCTCGCCATGGGTCGCGATAGGGTCGTGCCGCATGAATTATCCAGGCTTTCGCGCTATAAAACACCTCACAATGCTATTTTTCTGACATCGGTTGTCGTTTTTCTCATAGTCTCATTCGTGAATGTCGAGCATATTGCCAAGCTCGCCAGCACCTTTCAGATACTCGTTTTTTCATTTATAAACGTGGCGGTTCTCGTGATGCGTGAAAGCGGTATCAGAAGCTACGATCCGGCTTTCAAAAGCCCGCTGTATCCATATATGCAGATAGCGGGCATCCTGATAGCGGTGATTTTGATCCCGGAGATGGGTTTTATCGCGACCGTCTTTTCTATTGCTCTCGTCGGGGTCGGTGTTATTTGGTATAATCTATATGTCCGTCATAGATTTAGCGGGGTTCCGGCGGTTGCAAAGGTCGCCGAACGTGTGGCCGAGCGCCTTCTTGCACAGGATGCCCATGTTCTCGGTTTGGATAAAGAATTGCGGCAGATATTGAAAGAGAAGGGGCTTCGCCGCGATGACCCGTTCGAGGAGATGGTTAAAAAAGCGGAGTTTCTCGAAATTTCAAAGGGGCGACAGGCCGAGGATATTCTCCGGCACGCATCGCGGATTTTGGGCAAGAAGAGTGGCATATCCGCAGACCTAATCCTCGGCGCGATTCTCGAGCGTAGCCGTTTGGGCGAAACGCCCGCCGAGGCGGGAATCGCGCTTCCGCATCTCCTGCTCGACGAGATCGACGATTTTTATCTCGTGTTCGCGCGAAGTATCCACGGCGTCGATTTTCCAATGACGGATCAGTCAATCCATGCGGTTTTCGTGCTGCTAGGGAGCAGGCATAATCCGTCGATGCACCTTCGGTTTTTGGCGGAGATCGCCCGTCGGGCGGAGGACCCGAATTTCATCGATAAGTGGATCGGTGCCGATGGTCGCGATGAATTGAAAGATTTGTTGCTCGCTCCGGTAGAAGGTAGTAGGTAAT
>CAYNTG010000056.1:0-14841 GCA_964400105.1 uncultured bacterium | reverse complement strand
GGGATTCAAGCGAAAATCGCCGCCTACGACCGAAGGAAGCACGTCTGTGCGACGAACCAGAACAGCGCTTAATTCAAGCTCGGTCGCCGCATCGGCCTCATCGGTGGGGGCATTGCCAACCGCCTACGGTCGGAGGCTGATGCGGATAAATGGGAAGGTGTTATCGTCGCTCTCGTCGGATTCGGAAATAATCTCGCCGTCATATGAGAGGATTTGCCCGCCTCCCCATGCGATTCCGGCCTCGATAGTCGGCCGGATAATGGCGGATCGAAGGAACCAAAGCTCGAACCCGCCGGAGATATAATATCCATGACCTTCGGTGACCTCCGCATCCTGGTTTTCGAGAAAGCGGTATTTATAGATCGATGGTTCGATAGTTTTTCCGCGACCATAACCGGCGGAAAAGAAAATCGGGAAATATCTCCATACATTTCTTCCGAGGAAAGCCTTGCCGGAAAGCTCGTGTTCGGTGATCCAGCAGCTTGCAACCTGACGGAACGGATTCGAGTCGAAAGCGATGAGACCGTAGATTTCGGAGGTCCACAGATCTCCATAACTCCATGATATAGCGGCCTTTTCGACGGTTGGGAATGGCGAGAGAATAATCTCGTAATCGATGCCTATTTTGTTGGCAATTTGATAAAGGCCGGGGATTAGACCGGAAATATCGACCCCGAAAACGAGGTCCGACGGCCACGGCCCGGCCATCGTGCCGGTGTCGAATATCCACGTTGCGGGCAAATTGAAATACAACCACGGCTTAAGCTTAAGGGAATCTTTCTCGCCGTTGGAGAGGTGGATTTTTTGCTCATAAAAACCGAATTTCCGCACGGAAAACTCGTTCATCCCGTCTTCGAGAAGGAGTGGAACCACGGCCCAACCTTCGTCTGCGCACCACCGGCGACGGATCGGGCTTTTTCGGATCACACGAAAAGTTTTCAAGTGAAACGAGTTATGTGATGCCCTGACCAGACCGATCTTCATCGGCTCGAGACGAATCTCGTCGGGATCCTCATGGAATCCCCAATAGGTGATAACGGGATAATGTATATCGCTGTAAGTCAATAAAGGGAAAGTAATTATGCTGTTTAAATATACATACTCGGATTCATTGCGAAGTGTGAGCATATCCGGTTTGAAGAAGCGGTATATCCCGCTCGAATCCTCCGGCTCGGCCATAATAACGTTCGACGCAATGACCCGCATTCCGATAGAATCGGTGCTCCCCATGACGATCCTGAGCGAGTCCCCGGAAACGTTTCCACGCCAATCGTTTCTATATGCGCAGAAGATCCCGTCGGACGATTCGCCCTTCGCCAGCGGTTTAATAATATATCGATAACCGTCCTCATCATCATAAATATGCAAAAACGCAGCATCGTATTCGGGGAAATCGTCTAAATCGAAATTGCTGCACTTCATGCGAACCGTATCGACGCAACCGAATTTCGACACGAGATAGATATCGCACCTTTGCGCGGAAACGCCAAAGGCCACGACCAGAATAAATATAATCCCAAATATCGATTTATATTTCATCGTTCGAACGAATCGGCTAAAAAATGAAGTAGGCGAAAGATATGCTATGCTTTTTCTCGTTAATTTTAATGGAAAAGCCGACCCGCCAAACAGGGCCGGCTTTTTAAAAAATTCGATGTCCGGGAAAGATTTTAGAGGTCCTTTTCCCAGCTGCCGGTTACTCCGCCGCCGAGCGACCATGAACCGGAATCGCCAGCGTTCACAACGTCCTCGATGCGATATTTAAAGTTTAGCTCAAAACCGAACTGGTTCTGCGGTTTATACGATACACCTCCAAAAAACTCGGTTCCCAGTGTCAAATCCGTTTCGTCGTTGCCGTCGTCGGAATAATCGTATTGCTTATAATTGAAAGCGAGACCGGCTCCGGCGAACGGATCGAAAATCCCGGTTCCGAACGGATGGACCTCGCCATCTACAGCCACCGGAACAAAAGTAACATCGGCGTCGCCGAGATCGTATTGCGTCCACGAGCCACTGCCGACCGCTGCAAGATATGCATTAAAACGATATCTCGCCTCGATCGTGAACATCGGAGCGATAAGATCGTCCCCGGGCGGATTGTAGATTTCCGCCTTGGCCGTAACCGATATATGGCCTTTGTCCTTCGAAAATGCCGGCGCGACCAGAATCGCAATGATAATCGCAAATAATGTAATCCTTCTCATAATACCTCCATATAAAGAAAACTGCTTCTTGTAAATTTACATCGTTAAATTGGCATGTCAAGTGCAAACGTAATTTGTTGAAATGTGTTGCAAATCCGTTAATTCGTGGTTACTTTTCATACTATGGAATTTATCAAGAAAAAAAGCGAGATTAGAAAAACCGACAGCAAGGGAAAGAAAATCCTCGGAACGTTCAGAACCATCGTCGAAACCGTGGCAATCGTACTTTTGCTTAGGGCATTCGTGGTCGAGGCACATGCCGTCCCGACCGGAAGCATGATTCCGACCATTATACCGGGGGAATACCTCCTCGCGGAAAAGCTTTCATACCGATTCGGCGATCCGCAGATCGGCGATGTCGTGGTCTTCAAATATCCTGTTCAGCCGAAGGTCGATTATGTCAAGCGATGCCTCGCAATCGGCGGCCAGACGTTCGAGATACGCGATAGGGTGCCTTATGTGAATGGAATCGCGCAACCGGATAGCCACGCCCATTTCGTGAACACCCTTCCACCTATGCCGAATTTTTTGGATATTCCACAGGAAAAATGGCAGAAAGCATGGGAATCCCGCGACCTTTTCGGCGAGGTTCAGAAATCGGTCAATCATAAGCCCGGTATCCTGAAATCATACTACGCCTTCGTTACAGCATACGAGGCCGGTAACGCAGGCATGGATATTCAATTCGACAGCCTTCGAACCCTTGTTGTAAATATAAGTCCAAAAACCAACACCTGGAGCGAATATTTTCGAACCTCACTTTTCAAGGGTCTTCAGGAATATCTCGGCGAGGACTTTTCCAGCGAGAAGATCACACCGATAATCGATAGCGCCCTCGACTATAATATTCAACAGCTGATTTACTATTCCATATCGGACAATTTCCAGATGGTTACCATTCCCGAAGAGCATATCATGTGCATGGGGGACAACCGGGACCAGAGTTACGACTCGCGGTTCTGGGGTTCCGTTCCGCTCGATAATGTCAAGGGAAGGCCGACGATGATCTATTATTCGATAGATATCAAACCGCCGGACCCCGGAAAACCGCCGACGATCATCGATAATATACTTGGAATATTCAAAAGCTTCCTTCACCCAAGCGAGATAAGGCCGTCGAGAATGTTCACCCTCCTTTTTTAGGGTTCGAGTCCGATGCACCACATCGAGATATTCAAATTAAAAGGTGTCGGGCGCAAAAAACGCCGCGCAAAAAAGGATGATTACCAATGGATTCTCCGTGGCATCGATCTGACGATTTACGCCGGGGAAAGGCTCGCCCTCATCGGCCCGTCCGGATCGGGTAAAACCACGCTTCTGCGATCTATAGCCGACCTCGAACCGATCGACGATGGGGAAATCCTGTTCGAGGGCGAACCTCTGCAAACAATCGATCCGCATGAATATCGACGAAATATCGGATTCGTTCAGCAAACACCGGCCCTTTTCGACGGCAGCGTCGCGGAAAATATCCGATACGGCCCGCGCATCTTCGGCGAGGAGCTTTCAGACGACCGTGTCGTTGAAATATTAAAAAAGGTCGGGCTTTCCGCAGACCTTGCCGATGCCCGATCCGACGAGCTTTCCATCGGACAGATGCAGCGGGTGGCTATCGCCCGCTCGCTTTCGATGGAACCGAATATACTCCTTATGGACGAACCGACCTCCGCTCTCGATTCGAATTCGGCGAACCGGATAATAAGGCTTGTCGCAGGGCTTGCGAAGGAGATGGAGCTTACTGCGGTGATTGTCCTTCACGACCTCGCTCAGGCACGTTGCGGCTCCGATAGGGTCGCTCTTCTCGTGGACGGCAGAATAGATTCTGTGGCCGGGACGGAGGATTTCTTCGAGAACCCACCGACCGAAATCGCGAAACGGTTTCTAACATATAGCAGTGCCGGAGAAGATGATGTCTGATATGATCCATCTGCCGATATGGACGATTATCGCCGCCGCTGGCATGGTCGCGATAGCAGCGATCGTCAGCCTGCTTCTCCGCCTTCGCCTCGAAAAGGACATGATCGTCGGCACGCTGCGCGCTTTTGTGCAGCTTATGGCGGTTGGTTTGATCCTGGACTGGATTTTCAAGCTCGATCGCTGGTATCTGATAACAGCGTGGCTGCTTCTTATGATTGGAATTGCAGCCTATAACGCTATGCGGCGTCAGGGCAAGCGCATTCCGGGTCTTACGCAGAGGTTCATTCTGGCGATCGGTCTATCGAGTTTCATATCGATCCTGCTCGGCATTGGATTGATAATTCGCCCGACGCCGTTCTGGGATCCGCAATATATCATTCCCATCGGCGGAATGATAATTGGCAACGCGATGGCCTCGGCGGCGCTATCGGTCAATCGCCTTTTTTCCGAGATGAAGAACCGCGCTGGCGAGATCGAAGCGGCGCTTTCATTGGGATCGAATGCCTATTCCGCATCTCTCCCGGCGATGCGTGCGGCGGTCAAATCGGGAATGATGCACATAATTAGCACGACGATGGTCGTTGGATTGGTGCACCTTCCGGGGATGATGACGGGCCAGATCGTAGGCGGCATCGAACCGAGCGAAGCCGTTCGTTATCAACTCGTAATAATGTATATCCTCATCGCAACAACCGCACTATCCTCGTTGCTATCGACCCTTCTGATCTGCAAGCTCTACTTCGATGAACGCTCGCACATGATCTTGCCGGAGTGAGGCGTTTTTTCAGAAAATCGACGAGGTTGCCGAGTCCTGAATGAAATAATCGCCTATGAATGGCGTAAGCCCACTTCCACCGATATTTTTTTCACCATAGGAGCTTGCGAAGAGAGGTTTGCAAGAATTTCCCGACCTCCCCTCCCCCCCTTACCGGACACTATTATTTGGAAAACGGCTTGCTATTTAGGGGAGAGTAATTTATATTGAAAGTTATTTTGGCTCTTTAATTAATTAAATAATGGAGGTTAACCAATGCCAAAGATGATTGTGCAAACCGATCATTGCAAGGGGTGCGGTTTGTGTATCGACGCATGTCCAATGCATTGTATCGAAGAAGACAAAGACGTCCTCAATAAACTTGGCTATCATCCTGCGAAATACAAGGGTGAAGGCTGCACCGGCTGCGGGATATGCTTTTACGCTTGCCCAGAACCGGATGCTATAATCGTTTATAAAAATGACAAGGGGGTGAAATAATGGCCACGGAATTAATCAAGGGAAACGAAGCCGTCGTTAAGGGCGCGCTTCTGGCCGGAGCGCAATGCTATTTCGGTTATCCTATCACCCCTGCGAGTGAGATAGCTCAAGCTGCATCTTTCTATTTTCCGCCTCTCGGAAGAACATTCTTACAGGCCGAAAGCGAGGTCGCCGCTATACAGATGTGTTACGGTGCCGCAGGTGCCGGCGTCCGCACGATGACCGCATCGAGCGGCCCCGGAATCAGTCTGAAACAGGAAGGCGTTAGTTACTCCGCAGGATCGGAACTACCGATCGTCATTATCGATGTGATGCGCGGCGGCCCCGGATTGGGCAATATCGCACCGGAGCAAAGCGATTATAATCAGGTCGTCAAGGGCGGCGGCCACGGCAATTATAAATGCATCGTCCTCGCGCCGAATTGCGGTCAGGAGATGTGCGATCTTACCATGCTCGCCTTCGATCTCGCCGATAAATACCGCACGCCGGTCTATGTCCTCACCGATGGATTCATCGGACAGATGATGGAGCCGGTCGAATTTCCTGAATCTATCGAAATCGACCCGACCGCAAAATCCGATTGGGCTATCATGGGAACCGCAGAAACCAAACATAACCTCATCAACTCCATCTATTTAGAACCGGAGGAAATGGAAAACCACAACGTCAAGCTCCAGAATAAATACAAGAAAATAATGGAGAACGAAATTCGCTTCGATGAATACATGGCCGACGACGCGGAGATTATCATCAGCGGCTACGGGATCGTCAGCCGCATCCTGAGAAGCGCTATCGATGTCGTGCGGGAGAAGGGAATCAAGGCGGGGCTTATAAGACCCATTACACTCTTCCCATTTCCAATCGATGAGTTCAAAAAATACGCAGCACGGGTTGACAATATACTCGTTTGCGAGCTAAGCAACGGCCAGATGGTCGAAGATGTTCGCCTTGCGGTTGGCAAACAAAAGGCGAATGTTCATTTCTATGGTCGAATGGGCGGCGTCGTTCCGACGGTCGAGGAGTTGGTGGAAAAAATAACAAAGATTTCCGAAGACGAGGTGATATAAATGGCTAAGGACGTTCTCAGAAAACCCACGGGCTTTATTGACACATTCGTTTTTAAACCCGGCTTGGATAAAACGAATACACATTATTGCCCGGGCTGCGGCCATGGAATTCTCCATAAACTTATCGCCGAGGCTATCGAGGATTTCGGCATCGGCGACCGGACGATCATGATCTCGCCGGTCGGATGCTCGGTATTTGTATATTACTATTTCAATACCGGGAATATTCAGGCCGCGCACGGTCGCGCACCGGCAGTTGCAACGGGGCTTAAACGCGCCAACCCGGACAGCATCGTGATCAGCTATCAAGGCGACGGCGATCTCGCCGCTATCGGTGGAAACAATATCCTTCAGGCCGCGAACCGTGGCGAGAATATCACCGTCTTCTTCGTCAACAACGCGATCTACGGAATGACCGGCGGACAGATGGCGCCGACCACGCTGATCGGCCAGAAAACTACGACTACGCCATACGGAAGAACGGTCGAAAACGAGGGATACCCTATCAAAATGGTGGAACTCCTATCGACCCTCGAATCACCGGCATATCTCGAACGGACCGCGCTCAACAACCCAAAAAACATCGCCAAGACACGTAAGGCCGTTCGAAAGGCAATCCAATGCCAGATCGACGGCAAAGGATTCAGCCTCGTGGAGGCGCTTTCTGGATGTCCGAGCGGATGGAAGGTAAGCCCGGTGGCGGCTAATAAATGGATCGAAGAACGGATGATCCCATACTTCCCGCTCGGCGTCACAAAAGACGTAATCGCCGAGCGCGATGGCTATTTCCCGAAAAAGATCGATCTGACGAAGGACGAGATAAAGAAGAATCTAGGTCTCAAGAAGGAGAAGCTATTCCGCAACCGCTCCATGTCGGAGGTTCCAGAGAAGTATCGAAATCCAAAGATCAAGATTGCCGGATTCGGCGGACAGGGGGTTCTGCTTCTCGGGCAAACCCTCGCCGAGGCCGGAATGCGCCACGGATGGCACGTAAGTTGGATTCCGAGCTACGGCCCGGAGATGCGCGGCGGCACGGCGAACTGTCAGGTCACTATCAGCGAAAAACAGATCGGAGCGCCGGTGGTCGATTTCCCGACCATCCTCGTCGCTTTGAACAAGCCCTCGCTGGACAAGTTCGAATCGGATGTGCAACCCGGTGGAATCATCTTCTATAACACCTCGATGATCGACCGCAAACCGACACGCACCGACATCGAGGTTATCGGGATTCCATTTACCGATATCGCCGACGAACTTGGCAATCTTCGTTTTGCAAACATGGTCGCCATAGGCGCTATAACTCAAAAAACAAAGATCATGGAAAGGGATGTCGTCGAGGACGCCTTGAAAGAGGTTATCCACAACAAAAAATATATCGATCAGAATATCGTGGCTATCGAAAAAGGAGCCTCGGAGATACAATAACCAACGATCGATAATCCACAACGAAAAACCGCCCCTTCCCGGGGCGGTTTTATTATGCCTAAATAAAAGCCCCCAAAGCTAAGCTTCGAGGGCTTTTGTCGTTTAAGTGCTGGCAAACGCCGTCATTCGAGATGCACTTTATACATCAGTATAAGCGTAATCGCTCTGGTATGATTGGCAAGATTGCTGTCACGCGGTGTTTTAAACTGCAACCATAGCTTTTCGGTGTTATCGGATTCGTCATACGGCGCAATATTCTCGCCTCCGACACCGAAAATAGCCGGCACGGAACCGCCCTCATTCTTTGCCCAATAGACGGTCTCGACGATGAAGTCCCTCGTCATCCACCATGTCGTCGGAGGTGCGGCGAAGTCGTTGAATCTGGCACGAAGCACGAATTTATTCTCGTCGGAGGAAGCTCCCGGTATCCAGAATGTATCCGGGATATATCCGGCCGATGTATCGTATATTTCACCGATCATCAAACCGAAATCGATTGCCACATTCGAGAAATTATATAGCTTGATCGAATCTTCCGCGCCCATTGTTTCGGTATATGGCATTATCAGCGAATCTCGAATGTTCCAGAAAACCGTATCGGTCGGGAAGACGCTATGTTGTCCAATCTCGACACGAATCATAATGCAAATCGAATCGTAATTCGCGATGAACGTATCGGGGCATGTAATTGCCGGTGTTGGACGAAGCGTATCAGTCGGGCCATCCTCCCAATCGATGAATCGATAGAGCGAACCGGTGATCGTATCGATCTTGCTCACCCCGATATTGATAATCTCGCCCTCTTCAGCCCAGAAATCCTGCACGCCAACACCGTCGAAGCGAACGCCGTCGATATAGATCGAGCCGTATGGCTCCGGCGGATCCTTCTCGACGGTGCATAGATATTTCGTATTGTATATTGCCGAGATAGAATCGTGATGTAAAACCGGCCCAATTCCCCTGAAGACCGAATCGATGCCGTCGTCCCAATACTGGAAAATGAACTTCTCGGTTTCGCTAGAGTCCCTGTCGGTAACGCCGACCATGTGCGAAGTTCCCTCACGCCACCAAACATCCTTCCTCACCGACTCGGTGCCGGTTAAAACCATAGCGTCCACGAAAAGGCGACCGATGGTATCCGCCTCTGGGGATTTCTTGACTATGTAATGATAATCCCTGAAATAATCTGCATAGAAGACGGTATCCGAAATCGGAGCAACATCTCTCGAGGCGCCTTCCAACAGGGCATCGCGCCACGCATCGAAGGTGTATCGAATCGTATCGGTCGAATCGACCATGCTAACCTCGATGATATGATGTGAACCTACTGCCCACATCGAGTGATAATGACCTGTGAAGAATGTATCTCCATCGACCACGATCCATCCGGGGATGTCGTGTTCCGGAGATTTTATAATATCCACGAGAATGCCGGGCTCGAATATCGCGGTCAACGAATATGCATCGTCCATTAACACCCACGTTCTATTCGAGAGCGTGTTTCCGATAGTCGCGCCATCGTCGCCGTCGTCCCATTCCTTAAACACATAAGGCGTTACGCCATCCCAAACCACGCTGTCGGTGACCAAGACCGCCGTATCTACATCGGTATACCATCCCTCGAATCCAAGCGTATCCGGATCGACGCCTCCCGGCAGACCGGAATGAGCGAGCGTAAGCTCGAATTGGTCGATATATGTCCAGTCTATCGATCCGTTGTCGGTCATGGTAAAATCTACATCGAAGGTATCACCGGTAGCCGGAACCACGACGCCATCGCCTAACCAACCGGTGCATACTTGCCTATGATCCGTTGCCTCATAAACAGTATCGATAACCGAGGCGGATATATCCCGCCCGCGTGGATGATATGTCCTTCCTACTGGCGGGTCGGCATCGGAATATGCCGGTGCAACGACATCGAGCCAAACAACGTCGTTATCCCACAGCCATATAATACCGGTCGGAGTGTTGATCGTGAAATGCACGCTGTCCTCATAACCGAATACCGGAAGGTCACCGAAGCCGTTATACCCAACGCAGAACCACATTACATCGGGACTCGTCACCCAGGCATCGATCTCCGTGCCGGGAGCATAGTAGTGAATCCCCGCCATCGGAACCGGCGAGTCGTGGTCGCCCGGATTCTGGACAACGAACGGAACCTCGACACCACCCCACTGCCAGGTAAGCGTGCTGAAAGCACTAATCGTGAACGAGACGTGGTTATCCACGCCGCTGATTGGAACGCTTCCGGTCCCAGTCCAACCGGAGCAGTCATGAACGCCGGACGGCGTTGGAACATAGACGGTTACGACATGACCTGCCGGGTAAATATGCATTCCAACGCTCGGCACCGGGTCGCCATAATGGCTAAATACCCATAGCGTGCAAAGCTCCGCAGGATCAAATTCCCATTGCCAATCGATGAATGTCGGAGAGTCGAGAACGAAGTTGACGCTGTCCGCGCTGGCGGAGGCAACCGACCCCCACGCATCGAATCCGGTGCACCACCATTCGTCGTCGGGGTTCGTAACACATGCATCGACATCGGAACCGTATGACAGCCAGTGCATCCCCGTATCGGGTTCTGGGAAACCGTGATAGCTCGGGACGGAGGAAATAACAAGCGGCATCAAATCTTCTCCCCATTCCCAAACGAGCCAGCCTGTCGCTAAAATGCGGAAAGAGACAATATTGGAATCGCCGAGAGCCGGCACGATCAAACCGTCTCCGTGCCAGCCTGTGAGATATTTCCATTCGCCATCGGCATATGCGCTATCCTCGATGCTGCAGGTAATCTCCGATCCGCAAGGCACCAACCACATTCCATCCGGATGCGGGTGGCCATATGGACTGAACACCCAAAGCGTGCACATCTCGCTCAAAGGTGCCCATTCCCATTCGATGGAAGAGCAATCGTAAAGCTCAAACCAGAATTCGTTCCCGCCGCCGTCGAGCGCGGAACCGGTTCCGTTATATCCGGTCAAGACGTTGCCTCCGACCACCAGTGGAGTGATCGATCCCTCGATTGTATCGCCCTCATTATGCCAATAACTTCCGATGCCCGGAACCGGAACGCCATAACCGCTCGGGTTTGCGAGATCGAAACGGAATTCGTGATGGAATACAGCTGTATAAACGGTATCCCCGGTAATCGTAACTGAACGAATTCGCGGCGCCGTCGGGTCGTCCTCCCAATAATCGAATACCCAAATCTCGCAACCGGAGATCCATACCGTTTCCTTAACCGCAATCTCGTGGCTCGACATATCGAACCAGTCGGTGTAATACGGACTCGGCTGCCATGTGCCGTCGGTGCGAACGCTGTCGCCGCCGAACGATGTCTGAACGACAACAATATTGCCGGCCGCCATATAATGAATGGTGTCCGTGAAAAATGCATCGATATCGTGGAAGCGCGTCGAATCCGACAGGATCGCCCTCAAAGTCGGAGACCCGGTCGTGGTATCGGCGAATTCGAGAAGGCTTCCGTAATCGGTCCACTCTTGCCATATACCGTAAAGATCGGTCTCCAGATGTCCGGGGCCGAATTGTTCGTGGCTGATCGTCGCAACAGTATGAGAGGCATCCGGGCCGTCGAGATGAATAATCGGGTGAAGCTGATGCCAATAACGGATATCGTAAGACGTTTCCGTGCCGTCGATAGTCCATATTGTATCGTCGATACTATTGACCATCCAGCGCTGCTCTTCGTCCGAATCGGATGAAAGCCTCGAAACCTCCGCCTGCATTCCGGGAACGCACCAAACCTGTGCGGAGTGTCCCTCCCAAATATTTATCTCAATTGTATCGCCTATATCGTTCACATAGGAAAGCACTATATTATTTGAGGCATCCGTCGGCAATCCAGGCGCAGTCCATACCGCGAATTCCACAACATAATTAACCAAGACGGAATCCTGATCTTCCCACGGTGCCACATTCCGCGCGAGGTCCCTCGCACGAATCCGGAAATGATACATCTCCCCCGGCATGACATCCTCCGGCAAAAGCGGGCCGAATGTCGCAAATGTATCCGCTGTGGCGTCGAGCCACGGCGTCCACGCGCCGGCACCGATAGCATATTGGACATCGTAATTCCAAATGCCCCAACCCCAGCCGTCTTCGATAGTCGTGTCGATTCCGGCCCAGGTGAGAAGAAATGTTGTGTCGGAAGCGTATTCGACGCCGAAAGTGAACCAGCTAAACGGATAGCGCATATCGAGGTCGATCTTGCGATGTCCGGGATACAGGTCGAAGTTCGTGCTCGATATCGGGCCGTCGGAAACCGGCGTCGATTGGCCGATAGACGACGACAACCGGTAACTCGTCGAAGTTACATCGTCGCCCTCGTTGCCGCCGGACTCGATCACCTTCCACTGGAGATTGTAACTCGAAGAAGAGCCGTATTGACCGAAAACCGGCAAAGCCAACACTGTTATCAACGCGATAACCACAATGGAGAATACTAATATGCGGCCCATTTTAATCCTTTCAATTATTAAACTACCATACATTATAATACATCCCTCTCATAAAAGTCAAATCAAAGATTTCAAAACTTGGGCGGAAAACCGCCCAAATAGTTATAGATTAACCGATTTACCACTCTCGTTATTCGCCGTATTTACGCCGTAATAATTGTCATCCCAAAAACCGAGCCAAGCGCCGTCGTTGGATGTAATTTTGCCATGATAGTTCATGACTCTCGTAACGGCGGCAAAGGTGGCCGCAGCTATAAGCATCGCAATGCTGAGTTGTAAATGCATGTCTTTCATCATATTAGCAACATATTATTTTGATACTCATTTAACAGATATTTTAGTATATCCATTCGATTTCCAACCTCGGTTTCAATTCGAATTCCGCGCATTCCGAGGATTTGAAATATGCACGGTTATGGCCGGAACTCGGTCCTATGATAATAAAACCATAGCTTTCAGACGTGCCATCCACGACATCCTGAATAGCGCTTGCGATGTCCCAACTTTTCCATCCGGTAGAACTTATGGACAGATTCTCTTCCGACGTCGAGTATCTATCGGACGTTGTATTATCTGCTCCGGCGGTTCCCCACGCGCTATTTGCCGAATAGTTATCCCAAGCACAACCGCCGGTTATGCCGGTCGAGTCGCAATGTCCAAAGGTGGTCGGCTCTCCTCTTCCGCAATAAAAATCGCCTTCATCCCAATGGCGGCGGAGCTTATAGACGCCGTATGTTCCGGAACCTTCGTAATTATAACAATAGAGCTTCATTTCAGCACTTACGATGGTTGCATTCGATGGAATCTCGGAGACGTCGAATTTGATAAGCGTTCGCGTCTTGCGGTAAGCGAAGTAATCCCAATAACCCGCCGTAAGACTTGTCGACCTGCCGTAGTTTATTCGTCTTTCCTCCTGATAATCCCAAGAAGGGAGAGCGACATGTCTGTATCGTATAGTAGCGTCGTTAGTTTCCGACTCGCCCCGAATCACTATAGTTCCTGCCCGTATCTCTCCGGTAGCGAGGACGTCGCCGTCGAAATAGCCGGCATATGAGGTCGCGGTGCCAGTGTTATTGTCCACGCCGATAACACCGGCCACCGCGCCGTTTGCCGGTGTGGTGTTCACCGCACCGTTAACCTCTCCCATAACGCCGCCGATCCAATATGTCCCGGTGGCATCGAGCGTCAATGTCGATGGCGGCGACACGTTTCCGCGAACACCGATGCCCGAGCATATCGTCGTCCCGTCGAAATTATCCAGAACGGCCGGATATGAATAACCATCGACGCCAATCATGCGACCGGATGAATCGTAACCGGTGATATAGGCCAGGCGGCCGGAAGCCCTTCCGCTTTGCGGATGTCCGACAGGCGCTATCGCCGTCGAGGCGAGAATGCCTATCATAACGCCCTTGTCCTGCAAGGTGTCGGAGGTAACGTTTAAACCATATGCCGAGCCGTAACCCGGCGATGCTCCAATATTCGCACTGAAATCGATCTCGGCGACGGCGTCCTGCGTTGTCGTTATCCTTTTTTGTATCTGGAACCATCCGTCCTGCCATGTCGAGGACTGGTTTTGGATAAAAGCGCCTCCGCTATAGAGATCCGAGAGCGTAACCTCCGTGCCGCCATTCGTGTTCGGATCGCGGAAGGCCATGTTGTTTGAGGCATCCTGGCGAATATAGACATCCGTGTCGCCGAAATAGGTTCTATCGGTTGTTACTATATTCCCATGGAAATAACCAGCCCAGTTACCTCTGAGCAAGGTGCCGTCAAAACCGGAGTGATCGATAGCGTCATATCCCAGAATAGCGGTTCCCTGGCGATCACTTACATCGAAAAGCTCGCCATAAACGGCATAATTGTAATTATCAGAACCACCACCCGCGTAACCCTTAACACCATAAGTTCTTCCGCCGGAAGTGCCGGTTCCCATAGCTCTCCCGAGAACTCCAGTGGAATACCCGGTTGTTATATTGGACATGTTTCCATATATCGCGGATGGATGATAAACCCCAGATGTCGCGGGTTCCTGATCGACATAGATACCGTGATATTTGTTGTATATCCCCGCCGGATCGCTGCTGAAATTATTCGAGTGGATATAGAGCGCGGCCTGATAATCGACGGAGGTTTCCGGTCCTTCGATAAACACGCCGTAATGTGCCGCGCCGTCACCATTGATGCTGAGCACAGATAACGGAGCGTTCGAACCGATACCGAGGTTGCCGTCGCCGGTGAGACGCATCCTTTCAGTCGAAGAAGAAAGACCGCTATAGTTAAGTCCGGAGTTGATTATAAGGTCGTCGTCAGAATTAAACCGCAAAGTCGGTCCATAGGTTGACGCCGCACTTATTGTCAAAAAATTAGATTCATCGGATGAAGCAATGCCCATTCTCTCGCGGACATCGAGATCATAATCCGGGCCTTCCGTTCCGATACCGACGTTGCCGGTAGAAAGAATTGTCATCCTCGTTGTCATATTT
>CAYNTG010000055.1:7899-14896 GCA_964400105.1 uncultured bacterium | reverse complement strand
ATTAATGTTTAAAAATTTTATTGAGGAAACTGTCGGTGTCGTCGAGATGGGAGACCTCGCCCTTCGGGGCAAGGAGCTTTTATCCCATTTTTCGCCCGACTTGATATTGGTTTCATCATTCTCGCCCGATACACTCGATAGGCGATGCAATTCTTTCGTGGAAGAATATCGCATCGATTACGTGAACTACCATAATTCATGGTCTTCCAAGCGCAATGAGATCGGTGATAGATATGAGATGCTCAAGAGCAAGGTGAACGCGCTCAAAAAATTGAATACTATCGAGGAATTGGAACCGAAATTGGGTGTCGAAACGATAGGCCGGATCGCGAAACTGCCGGATGAAATCCCTTATTGCCGTGTTATCACCATTATGGATTTGGGATTCTCCGCGACATGTCCGTATTGCGGTCTAAAATATAGATTCGGTCTGGATTGGAAATATTTCGAGGGTCTCGAAAAGAAAATCGACCAGGCGTTTCGGAAAAAGGTCCGCGTTATTTCGGCCATCGTGGCGGATATCGCCGTGGAAAAATATAGCGACGATCCGCTTCGTGCGTTTATCGATGCAGTCAGGGTAAGCGACCTGAGAGAACTGAGTGTCGTTTTGAACGACAATCTCCTCGAAACTATCCGGAATGTGCTCAAAGAGGCAAAAAAATAGACTGGCCACGGATAGTGCGATTTTTGTGTGTAGGGCGTCGGTGCCGGACCGAATATTGATGGATAAATCGGAGAATTGCGCTCCGGTCAGACTTCGGCCGCTCAACCAAATCAGAATATTTTTCCTGTTCTTTTAGATACAATCATACCTTATACTGTAAAGCAGGGGGGGTTACCATGTCTCCTTACTCAACAAACACAAAAAAATAATCCCTTGACATTGCTTTGAAGTGTATTTATTCTCTCAAACTCATCGGAAAAAGCGGTAAATACACCTTTTGCTGGGAGTCGATAGATGGCTTTCTTTTGTCTTACAAAGGACGGACTCGAAAAACTCTTATTTAAGCTAATCGATCGTGGCGAACTGTTTTGGGTAGATGGATCGGGAGAGGGCAAACCCCGATTATCGAAAGCCGACAAGGAGAGTATTTCAGAATACGAGCTTCCCTCTTTTCGCGGCGTCGAGCCGCTAAAATCGCTGGTTTTTCCTCCCAAACAGCGTATCGCAGAATACCCCGGCAATCTCGAAAAGGATATCGAGGTCGTTCCCAAGAAGCGGGCCATTTTCGGCATCGCCCAGTGCGACCTCGCGGGTATTCAGGTTTTCGACAGGGTCTTTCTGGACGATCCCGAATTCATCGATCCGTTCTATGTCGAGAGGCGCAAAGGGCTTTTCATCGTTACGATAGATTGCACGGCGGTTCATCCGAGCTGTTTTTGCAATCTCGTTAAGGGGCAGCCATATCCAAAACCGGAGCAGGGATTCGATCTTAATCTCACCCCGATCGACGATATGTTCCTCGTCGAGACGGGAACCGATTCCGGCAAGGAGATGCTTCGCGGCACCGGCGCATCGAAGGCGACCGAGCATTTTATCGCGCTGCGCAAGGGGATTCGCGAGGATATCGGGAATAAGCTCGATGAGCAAAACGCGCCTTTTAAGACGGATAAGGATTTCATCCAGTTGGTTTCGGAGAACCAGGGAGAGGCGAAATCCTATCTGCACCACGGATCGACCTGCGTCGAGTGCGGGGCGTGCACGAATGTATGTCCGGCTTGTTTCTGCTTCGGGATTTACGACAACCGCGTGGACGACAAGCGATTCGAGCGACTTTTGACATGGGACAGTTGCCAGCTTGCCGGATTTTCCCGGATGGCCGGAATGCTCAACCCACGACTTAGAATAGCGCAACGCTTCATGCACCGTTATAATCACAAGTTTTTCCATTATCCTTGGCGTTACGAGGGACAGCCCTCTTGCACCGGCTGCGGCCGATGCATCGATAACTGCATGGGCAAGATAGATATGCGTGCGACGTTGCGCGACCTTTCGGTATCCACCGTGGAGGAGATGTTGCCGTCTCCGTCGCCCGCACCGAACGAAGACTCCACCGTTACAGGAGAATAATATGCCGGATAAGATGAAAAATATCTATTACCCGATCGATGCCGAGGTCGCCGAGATAAAACCCGAAACATCGACGATCAAAACCTTTCGGTTCAAGCTTTCGGAGCCGCTGGAGTTCCGCGCCGGTCAGTTCGTTCAGCTTACCGTTCCCGGCCTCGGCGAAGCGCCGTTCACCCCATCGTCTGCTCCGGGGAAATCGACGGATCTGGAGATCACGATCCTTCGCGCCGGTCACGTCACCGATTATCTTCACAATACGATAAAGCCCGGCGACGCTGTCGGTATTCGCGGGCCATTCGGCAAGGGTTATCCAACGGATAAATTCAATGGAAAAACGGTCCTCGTGATAGGCGGCGGTGTGGGTCTCGCGCCGATGAGGGCAGGGATTTACGGACTTTTCCAGAAAATAGACGATTATAAACGGGTGTCCATCAAGTTTGGTGCTCGCAGCCCGGAAGATTTCTGTTTCAAGGGCGAATTCGACGAGTGGGCGAAAAAACCGCACACCGATCTCAAGCTCACGATAGACCGTCCCGCGCCCGGATGGACAGGCACAGTCGGCGTCGTTACCGTGCTTCTGGACGATCTGGATGTCGATATCGAGAACACCTATGTAATAAGTTGCGGCCCGGATATCATGCTCAAGTTCGTCACGAAGAAGCTTTTAGACCTGGGATTCGATCCATATCATATATATTTGTCCATGAACCGGCGTATGAGTTGTGGACTCGGCAAGTGTCACAGATGCAATATCGGGCCTTATTATATATGTAAGGACGGCCCGGATATGTGTTATGGCGATATAATGGACTATCCAAACGTTTTCGGTTGATAAAAGGGGTAATGTATGCCCACGGTTAAAACCAGATGCATGTTCTGCCCGATGCAGGATAGCTTTTACCTGACCGAGACACCTCGGTCGGAGGCCGCCGTTTTCGGTCGCAAATCTATACCGGCGATCGAGTTCGACCCGGATGTTTCGCGCGGGTTGTGCGCTCGAGGCAATTATTGTCAGGAGCTTATCTCGCACAAGGATCGCGTGTTCCGCGCAAAGATCGGCACGAGCTTCTTTTCGGCGAATAAGGTCGCGCGCGAACTTTCGGAGGCGATGCTCTCCGGGTCATGCAAAAGGGTAGCTATCCTTCTCGACGGTTCGCTTACATTAGAGGAGACGGAGAAGGCGCTCGCGTTGGCGGACAAGCTCGGCACAAAGCTCGTCGCGCCGCTACCGGCGGAGGACATGGCCATCGCGCCGTTCAAGAACAAATTCTCGTTCGACGCTATCTCCAAAGCCACGACCAATGTCGTCGTTGGGGATGCTTTCACGCTTTGCCCCACAATAGCGAGACTCCTGCACGATGCCAGATCGCTCGGAAGACGCAATACGATGGTCGCTATCGATACAGTGCCCGGACGCACCGGATGGTTCGCCCACCCGGAGCTTATCGCGCCGGTCGGCAAAGTTCCGATGCTTCTCGATGCTATTTCGTCTATTATCAGTGGAGGCTCGATCGACGAGCTTCCGCTTTCGGAGCTTGGCGTTAATGCCGGCGATCTGAGCTGGGCCGTCGATGCCATTAAGTCCGCATCCGGCAATGGTAATATTATCTTTACTCCGGGATGGCATTTCGTCGATCCATTCGCGGTGGCCGCTGCGGCACAAAGGCTTGCGGAGATAGCTAATATCGGATTCGCCGCTATTCCGATAGCAACCAATTCGCGGGGCATATATCGGCTTCTCGCCGCCGCAAAATGCGACATCGCTGGCACTTACTCGGCAATTCGTTCGGGGGAAATCGACGCGCTTCTGGCGTTCGACTGCGACCCGACCGAGGCACTCCCCGGAATCGAGATTCCGAAGATATTCGGTCTCACCGGTCAGCTTCACACCACAGGTTACGACATCGCGACGCACTTTATCCCATCGACCTATCTTTTCGAGAAGAAGGGGCGAATCCTCGGCACCGAAGAGGACATTATCAAGCTCGACCAGAATTCCGTCGGGCTGGAGATTTCGGGCGCGGGCGCGATTATCGATAGTATCTTCGGCGGCGTCATACCGGTCTCGCCCGATCTCGAGCTGATGGTCGCCGAACCGATCGAGGTCGGCTCCGGCCCGGTAGCGAATTCCGGCATCCCGAAGGGCGATATTATCGCTTTCGGACACGGCAACGTTCTACATCATGGCGACGGCCGTTATACTCGTAGAATGGATTTCCCATTTTTGCGGGCACAATTAGATTTGACCGCTGCGGAATTGCCTAAATCGCTCGCCGAAAAGCTCGGTTTGGTTGAAGGAGATAAAATAAAGATAACCGGCTATCACGGCGAGGCTGTGCTCGATGTTAAGATTGCGGAGTGGTTGTCGGATGGCACGATTTTGGTTCCGATGCATAATCCGGTGGCGCGAGGGCTTTTCGACTGGGGAAAATCCCCGGTGCTCGGTCCGGTCGCCGTTAAAATAAAAAAGGCTTAATGCCGCCCGGGAGTCTATTTATGGAAGCTACGCAGGTAAAAATCGAGAAGCGGCGGGTTATTATCGATCTGGATCGCTGTATCGGTTGCAGTTCGTGCAGGGTTGCCTGTTCGCGGACGCACCAGATGGATCTCAATCTAAATCAGGCGATTGCGGAACCAGTGGCGGCCTTTCCGGCACACTGTCGGCATTGCGAGAATCCGGCTTGCGCCGCAGCATGCCCGAAGGATGCGATAGTCAAGGGCGATGATGGTATCGTTCGAAGGTTCACTTTTAAGTGTATTGGATGTTTGAGCTGTGCAGTAGCCTGCCCGTTCGGCGCTATCGACATATCTCATCTTAGAAATGTAATCGCAAAGTGCGACCTTTGTTACCAGAGATTGGATGAGGGACTCGAACCGGCATGTGTTACGACATGTGTTTCCGGCGCTCTTTCGTTCGAGGACCCGGGGGATGTTATCGAGGGGAACCTTTCCGGCGCAAGATCAAAGGCCAAACCGGGATTAAGACGTTGGTAAAAATTCAGAGGGATAAACGATGCAGATATTCTATTACCTGATCTTCCCCGGATTCGCTTTCGCAGCGATAGCGGGGCTTTTGACCTCATGGTTCGACCGCAAGGTTACGGCGAGGGTGCAATATCGGGTTGGGCCGCCATGGTTCCAGGGCTTCGCCGATATTATGAAGCTCATGGGCAAGGAGGTTATCCTTCCGGAGAACGCACGCAAGACCGGTTTTCTTCTCGCACCGATAATCGCGCTTACCGCGTCGGTGCTCGCGGCGACCATGATCGGGATATATAATTGGGAACGAGCGGGCGGTTTTGTCGGCGATATAATCGTCTTCTGGTATTTCCTCGCTATCCCGGCGACGATGATTATACTCGGTGCCGGCTCATCCGGCAACCCGCTGGCCGCAGTCGGTTCCTCGCGCGAGATGAAGCTTGTTCTTTCTTATGAATTGCCTTTCATCATCATAATCGCGATGATAATCTTCAAGGCTGGCTCCATTTCTGTCGGCGGAATAATCGATTATCAGATCGCTCACGGCCCGATGCTCTACTCGATTTCCGGTGTCCTCGGCTTCATCGTGGCACTGATGTGCGTTCAGGCTAAGCTCGGACTCGTGCCGTTCGATATGGCAGAGGCCGAGACGGAGCTTGCGGGCGGCGTGTTTTATGATTACAGCGGCGCGGCCCTCGGGGCTTTCAAGCTCTCGAAAGCGATTCTTTTATATACGTTGCCGATATTCATGATCACGATATTTTGGGGCGGCGTCAGAATCATGGGTGGAATCGGAATTCTCTGGGCGGTTCTGAAATACGTCCTTATCGTAGTATTGATAACATTGATTCGAAACACTAACCCGCGTCTCAGGATCGATCAGGCGATGCGTTTCTTCTGGGGAAAGATGACCATCCTCGCCGTCGTCGCATTCGTTCTGAGCGTATTGGGCCTATAAGGACCGCTAAATATGGGACTTAAAACAGCAGCGCTTAAAAAATCGATCTGGGTATTCCACGTCGCGTGTAGCCCCTGCAACAACTGCGATATCGAGATTCTCGATCTTCTTACACCGAGGTTCGATGTCGAGAGGTTCGGGATTATCCTCGTCGGAAGCCCGAGACACGCCGATGCCCTTTTGATCACCGGCGTTGCGAACAGGCACGTTACGCCGAGGCTCATCGATACATATCGCGCTACGGCAAAGCCTTGCGTGTGCTTCCTTTTCGGGACGTGTTCCGCGACGGGAAATTTTTTCAAGGGCGGCTATAACGTGCCGAGGCTCGTCGATGAGATTATTTTAGAAGAGGACCCGAACGCAATTATCGTGTATATCCCCGGTTGCCCTCCGAAACCGGAAGCGATGATCTCCGCTGTTGTCAAAGCTATTTCCATTTTGTAAGGAGTCGGAATGACGGACGAGCAAAAATACGCCGTTTCTGAAAAGGTGAGGGAAGTCCTCGGAAATCTTATCGTTGCGATGGATCAGCCGAAGCCGAACCGAATATACGTCGTCGTCCATCAGGACGATTTCCCCGATGCCGCAAAGATCATTTACGAAAAACTCGACGGCAGGCTTGCTACGAGCACCGCTCTCGAGGTTCACGATGCGGTCGAGTTGATCTATCACTTCATGCTCGATGCGGATCAGGTACTGTGCAATTTGAAGACGCTCGTTGCCAAACCGGAGCTTAGGGTCGGTTCGGTCGGCGCTTTCCTTCCGGCTGCGGATTGGATCGAGCGCGAGATGAACGAGATGTATGGCGTTACATTCGTCGGGCATCCCGATCCGAGGCACCTTTTGCTTCCGGACGGATGGCCGGAGGGCAACTACCCATACAGGTGCGATTATCCGCAAAAACCTGATGGTTTCACGGATGCGGACAAACCGAAGGTATATTGAAACGGTTTTTGAGAATATTTTAAGAACCTTTGAATTAGAAAAAA
>CAYNTG010000055.1:0-7799 GCA_964400105.1 uncultured bacterium | reverse complement strand
GGCGAAACGGTCACGGATGTCGATCTTCGTATCGGATATAACCATCGTGGCCATGAAAAACTCGCCACCGGATTGACATGGGATCAGGTGCCATTTCTCGTCGAGCGAATCTGCGGAATCTGCTCTACGAGCCACCCCTATGCCTATGTCCTCGCAGTGGAGGATTTGCTTGGGATCAAAGCGCCTCCGCGCGGGCAGTTTATTAGAATGCTAATCGGCGAGATGGAGCGAATCCACAGCCATCTTCTCTGGCTTGGACTCGCTGGCCATTTTATCGGATATAACACCGTTTGGATGTGGTCGTGGCGCTATCGCGAGGAGATTCTCGACGCCTGCGAGCTTCTCTCCGGAAATCGCAACCACTATGCGATGTGCCGCGTCGGCGGCTCGCGTCGCGATGTTACACAAAAGGCGATGGACTTCACGATGAAGGCTCTCGATTCCAACGAGAAATCTACGAAGATGTTCCTCGGCGCTATCGTCGACGATCCGGTGATGCACAAACGACTTAAGGGCGTCGGTGTTCTCAAAAAAGAGGACGCAATCGCATTCGCGGCTACGGGACCAACGAGCCGGCCTTCGGGTGTGCCGTGGGATGTCCGAGCAGACGATCCTTATGATGCATTTGCCGAGAGCCTCGAAGCGAAGGCCTGGAAGGTTATCGTTACGCAGAATGGCGACGTATTCGACAAGGCCGCTTGCCGAGTTCTGGAAATTCTCGAATCTATCTATCTTTGCCGATGGCTTATCGAGAATATGCCGGACGGCGATTTTCAGGTCATTCCGGGGAATATCCCCGAAGGCGAGGGATGCGGCCATCACGAAGCCCCTCGCGGCGAGGTGTTTCACTATGTTCGTTCGGATGGATCGAACAAACCGATTCGCCACAAGGTGCGCGCCCCGACATTCGTGAACCTGCCGACATATAAGGTTACCTGTATCGGCGAAACGATCTCGGATGTCGCGCTTATCACCGCCGCGATCGATCCGTGCTATTGCTGCACCGAGCGAGTCGGCGTGGTTTCGAGGGGAGTTCGCAGTTCGCTTACGCAGGACGATCTGGTCAAGCTTTCGGTCGAGCGCATGAGGGAGATCGAGAGGAAGATGGGGCGCAAATCGAACCTTGCGAAGATATAAATTTGTATAACTCGTTTTTCCATATGAAAATATGAGAATAACGAAGAGTGTTTAAAAAAGAGTTCGAATAATCGAATCTTTTCTATAAATTAAGACTGTGTTGAAAAACAAGGATTTTTAAAGGGTTTCGCTTATGGAAACACAAATCATGAACCTTGTCCTCGTCCCGGCGATCGCGGGGTTTCTGTGCCTCATCCTTCCGCGAATCAAGTTCCTGAAGGAGCTTATCGCCGGAGTTGCGGCTTTATGGGTATTATCCATTTCGTGGGCGATTTTTAGCGCCGGCGAGTTTTATTTCAAGGTAGTCGAGTATTCCATATCGGGCATGCCCGTATCGCTCGATCTGCACGGAACAGCGCTCAGCGGCATGATCGTGCTGTTTATCGGGTTGTTCGGTGTTTTAGGGGCGATATACAGCTGGAAATACCGTGCGGGCGAAAAGGGAAATAATATCTATTACGCCCTTTTGCTCTGGACACTCGCGGCGAGCGATCTCGCGGTGCTCTCGGACAACCTGCTTTTCTTCATCATATTTTGGGAACTTTCCACTCTATTCCTTTATGGGTTGGTTAATTGCGGTCACAGGAACAGAAAGGCTGCGGCATATGGCGGCTATCGCACCTTTGCGATACTCGGATTCTCCGAGGCCGCATTGCTTTTAGCGGTTACTATTATATGGCGTCAGTTCGGGACTATCTCGATCTCCGCGCTTAGCATTCCGGCCTCTGGCACGATGAACGTTCTGCTTTTCCTGATGTTCTTTGCCGCCGCTGCGGCAAAAGCCGGCGCGATGCCTCTTCACGCGTGGATTCCGGTGACGGCGGAGGGTGCGCCTACGAGCATAATGGCTTATCTTCCAGCATCGATCGATAAACTGCTCGGCATCTACCTTCTCGCCAATATTTCAATCAATGTATTCATTATTTCTTCCGGAATCAGATTGGCTGTAATGATCGTCGGTGTCGTAACCATAATCGTCGCTGTGATGATGGCGCTCGTTCAGCACGATCTTAAGAAGCTGCTTTCCTACCATGCGATAAGTCAGGTCGGTTATATGGTCCTCGGCATCGGCACCGGAAACCCGATCGGTATTATCGGCGGCCTTTTCCACATGGTCAACCACTCTATATATAAATCGTGCTTATTCTTCTGCGCCGGAACTGTGGAAACTCAGGCAAAGACGACCGACCTCGAAAAATTGGGCGGTCTGGCAAGATACATGCCGCTTACCTTCTTCTCGATGGTTATAGCGTCGCTCGCTATTTCCGGCGTTCCGCCGCTAAACGGGTTCGCCTCGAAATGGATGATATATCAGGCGTGCGTCGAAGTAAATCAACCGGTGATGCTCATTCTGGCTATGGTTGGCAGCGCGCTTACGCTCGCTTCGTTTATTAAGGTTATCTATTCTGTATTCTTCGGTCGCAAGCCGGATTCGCTGGGCGAAATAAAACCAACCTCAGCTTCGCTTTGGATTCCGCAGCTCGTTCTCGCAATGTTGTGTATCGTATTCGGGATATTCGCCGCTTGGCCGGTTAAAACCTTCCTCGCGCCTGCTGTCGGCATGGAGCTTCCCGCACTGGCCGGTGGCGTGCTTGGTTGGGCGGGTTCGCTTTGGAATTCGGGCCTCGCCACCGGCATGATAGTTCTCGGCGTTCTGCTCGGTATCATTATTTATGTAATAGGAAAGG
The DNA here is from genome assembly GCA_964400105.1 of uncultured bacterium. Classification (GTDB taxonomy): domain Bacteria; phylum UBP14; class UBA6098; order UBA6098; family UBA6098; genus CAYNTG01. The sequence goes on along the minus strand of CAYNTG010000055.1, from coordinate 4,974 downwards.
CCTTCAAACCGAGAGTAGTTCCTACCTATTACGGCGGCGAGCACCTTCCGGTGGAGGACACACGAATTCCCGGAACCGGTTTCTACGAGACAATAGAGAAGCTGCCGGTCCTTAAACCCCTCTATAAAGATAGCGAGAAGGGGGTTTGGGCGCCGGATTATTTCTTCGCATCGATAATGGACGGGATATTTGTAAAAGGCTTGAAACGTATGCATACGGGCATTCTCTCGACCTATCTATCCTGGTCGATTATCGGATTGGTTGCGTTAATATTTGTATTAATTATAGGAGGGTAAGCAGTGAACGCGCTCTTCCACGTCTTAATGGTTTTCATGCTCATCGGCTCGGCAATCGCTATCGAGACGAAGAACATGCTTTCTGCCGTTATCGCCGCAGGCGCGGTTGGATTCGGAGTCAGCCTGATGTTCTTGTTTCTCGGCGCGCCGGATATTGCAATCACGCAGGTTATCGTCGAGGTTCTCAGCCTGATTATCCTGATTCGGACTACGACCTATGCCGACAACCGCGCTATCGAACACAAGATCGACAGCTTCGCAACGGTGACCGGTCTTATTTTCATCGGTTTTCTTGTTATGGCCGCCGTTGTGGCATTCCAGGATATGACGCCCTTCGGCGAACCGCTCATGCGTGTCTCGCGCCGCTATCTTTCTGGGACGGCTGCGGAAACCGGCGCGATGAACGCGGTTTCAGGCGTTATTCTCGATTACAGGGCATACGATACGCTCGGCGAGACTATTGTTCTGTTCACAAGCATTCTCGGGGCGTTCGTAATCATTCGTAAACGCGGCAAAAAGGCTATCGACGAACACGACACCGAACATTTCGGAATCATCGAATAGGAGAGGATATGGACTTAAGGGAATTATCGAAGGATGAATCGCGCGGGATGACCATTATTATCAAGACGATTTCCCGTCTTGTGCTCAGCTTTATCCTCCTTTTCGGTTTTTATATCGTCCTCTATGGACATCTCACGCCCGGAGGCGGCTTCGCTGGCGGAGTCATCCTCGCTATAGCCTATGTGCTTCTTATTTTGGCGTTCGGAGGTAAGGTAGCTCTCTCGAAACTGAATAATTTTTGGGCGAGCATCTGGGACGATCTTGGCGCTTTGGCATTCATCGTGATCGGTTTCTTCGGGATCACAGGCGGGTATTTCATGACGAATTTCATCTGGCATGGAAATCCTGGTGAGCTTGTTTCCGGGGGAATCATTCCACTTTGCAATATCGCTATCGCCGTTAAGGTAGGAGCGGCCATCTATGCGATATTCATCGGTCTTTCCATCTATGGAAGGATCGTAACCGAGGAGGAAAGATAAAAATGGCTGGCAATTCGAGTTTATACATAATGAACATGGCCCTTTTCGCAATGGGGATTTACGCCTTGATCGCAAAAAGGCATATTATCAAGAAGATTATCGGCATCGTGATCATGGAGTATGCGATCAACCTCTTCCTTATCCTTATAGGGTATAGGACGGACGGTATCGCGCCTATTCAGGACAAGACGATCTCCGCTGCCGAGCTTGCCGTGCGTGCGGTCGATCCTTTGCCGCAGGCCCTCGTTCTCACATCGATCGTTATCGGTTTGGGAACGCTTGCGCTCATGGCCAGTCTCGCAATCAAGCTATTCGAGAAATACAAGACATTCGATATGTCGGAAATCAACCGCCTCCGCGGATAGAAAGGTGATGCCGATGAACCACATACTTCCGTTAATGGTCGCGATCCCACTCGGGATGTCGGTAGTTATCCTTCTCCTTACGAAGATAAGTTCGAGGTTTGCGGATATTCTTGCGCCGCTTACTATATTGATAACCGCCGGAATGTCTTTTTACATGCTCGGCACGGCTAAGTTCGCATATTGGATGGGCGGATGGTTCCCTCCATTCGGGATTACGCTCGTCTATGACGGCCTTTCCGCTCTTCTTCTTGTTATAGTGAACGCTATCGCATTTCTTACGATCTTTTATAGCATTTCCTATATGGAAAAATACACCGCAAAACCAAAGTTCTATTCCCTGTTTTTGCTCATGGTCGCCGGGATGAACGGCGTCGTTATCACGGGTGATCTCTTTAACCTGTTCGTATTTTTAGAGATCGCTTCCATCGCGAGTTATGCTTTGGTCGGTTTCGGAGTCGAGCATAAGGAGCTCGAGGCGAGTTTCAAGTATCTGATACTGGGATCGGTAGCGAGCACGATGATCCTTTTGGGAATCGCGCTCACGTATGCCATAACCGGCACGCTGAACATGGCCGATGCCGCCCTGATGCTTCAATCCTTGCCGGTTACGAAAACGATGGCTTTTGCCACGGCGGTTTTCATCATGGGATTCGCATTAAAATCCGGACTTGTTCCGTTCCATGCGTGGCTTCCCGATGCCCACCCGAGCGCGCCGGCTCCGGTCTCCGCGATGCTTTCCGGCGTTCTGATCAAGGCTATCGGCGTTTATGCGATGATCAGAGTCGTCTTCAATGTTCTCGGTGCAACGCACGTTCATCTCGAGATTATGGTTGTTTTGGGCGCACTTTCGATGGTCGTCGGCGGTTTTCTCGCCGTTGGGCAGTTCGATCTCAAGCGTATGCTGGCTTACAGTTCGATCTCCCAGATCGGTTATGTCGTGCTGGCTTTCGGTCTTGGAACCAATATCGGTTTTGTCGCGGGGCTATTTCACATGTTCAACCACTCGATATTCAAGAGCCTTCTTTTCTTATCGAGCGGTTCTATCGAGCACTCGACCGGCACGAAGAACCTTCGCAAGCTCGGTGGTCTCGGAACCAAGCTTCCGGTTACGTCAGTAACGACGCTCACCGGCGCGCTGTCGATCTCCGGTGTTCCCCCGTTCAACGGATTTTTCAGTAAATTATTAATAATAATCGCGTGTGTAGCTTCTGGTCGATGGTTCCTTGCCGCTCTTGCTGCGGGTGTCAGTGTAGTTACATTGATATATTTCCTTAAGGCCATGCGATTCAGCATATTCGGAGAGCTTCCGAAGGCGCTCGAGAAGATCAAAGAGGTTCCTTTCCCGATGGCGTTCAGCGTGATCGTGTTATCGGTGCTTTGCCTCGCGGTGGGAATCGCCTATCTGATTTGCCCGGACTTCGGCGACTTCTTCCTGCAACCGGCCGCCAACGTGCTGATGGATGGACTTAAAAATAATTCGGCCGAATACATTTCCACGGTATTAGGAGGGTAGAATGAGAGCTATAATCCAGTTCCTTGTGTTATTGGCCCTCTGGCTTCTGTTGACATGGAGCCTTCAACCTGCGGACGTTATCGCTGGCGCCGTGGTCTCGATTATCGTCGTGGCTTTGATGGGCAACATGTTCATCAATAAAGCCATTCGGATATTCAATCCGGTGCGTGTTTTCTGGATGCTCGTCTATATTCCATATCTGCTTTGGTATATTTTTTGGGCGAATATCGACGTGGCATACAGGGTCATCAATCCGTCGATGCCGATCCGTCCGGGAATCGTGAAATTCAAGACTGGCCTTAAAACGGATATTGGCAAAACATTCCTCGCGAATTCCATAACGCTTACGCCCGGCACCTTGACCGTCGATATAATCGACGATACATTCTTCGTCCATTGGATCTCCGTCAAGTTCGACGGCGACCCGGAAAAGCAGGGCGAAGAAATAGCCGGGAAATTCGAGCGTATCATAAGGAGGATATTCGAATGAGTGTTCTGATGATGATTTATATCTGGGTTTTGCTTATCGGGGCCTTCCTCTGCCTTTTCAGAATCGGCATGGGGCCGACGCCGCCAGACAGAACGGTTGCCATCGATATTCTCGGAACCCTTATGGTCGGATTTTGTGCCTTCCTCAGCCTTTTTACCGGGAAAGATTTTTACTTGAATATCGGAATATCGTGGGCGCTTCTGTCTTTCGTTGGCACACTCGCGCTTGCTAAGTTCCTGGAGAGGAGGAGCTTCGATGAGTAATACAATCGGTAATGTTTTGATAGCTATCGGCGTGATCTTCGATGTCCTCGGGGCTATCGGTTTGGTCAGGCTTCCCGATGTCTATAACCGCCTTCAGGCCGCCACGAAATGCGTCACCCTCGGCACATGTATGATCCTTATGGGAGTGTTCCTCATCGCGGGATTTTCAGCCATGGGGATAAAGGCTTTGATATGCATGGTCTTCGTGCTGCTCACCAGTCCGACCAGCGCACATGCTTTAGCAAGAGGTTCACATAAGGCCGGTGTCCCTCTCTGGCCCGGTTCCGTTACCGACGAGTATCAGGAATATAAGGATCAGGAGAATGTATCATGAAGAAACCGAAGCTGCGAGAGCTCGGCGAGGCTATTAAGGCTTTAGTTGTTGGGCCTTATACAACGAAATTTCCATTTAAGCCAATCGAAATCTTCGACGAATACAGGGGATTTCCCGAATATCAAGAGGGAAAATGCGTTCTTTGCGGCGGTTGCGCTCAGGTATGCCCGGTGAAGGCTATCGAGATGATCGACGATATGAAGACCGGAAAGCGCACCATGTTCCGCGACTACAGCAAATGTATCCAGTGTGGACAGTGTGCCGAGTATTGCCTCACCGGTGATGGGATCATTATGACCAACGAATGGGATAAGACGACCTTCGACCGTAACGATATTCACGAACAGATCGAAGACGAGCTTGTTTTCTGCGAGAAATGCGGTGCACCGATCACCACCAAACGCCATATGAATTGGATAATCGACCGCCTCGGCGAGCTTGCATATTCCAACCCAACCTTGATAATGCATAAAAATTACGAGCTGGGTCTCGCCGACGAAGATGCCGGCATGAACCACGAAGGATTCATTCGCGAGGATTATATGCGCCGCCTGTGCCCCGGATGTCGCCGCAATCTTGTGTTCAAAGAGGAATGGGGCGGATAGGGCTAAAGCCTCGCCTTTCAAATATCGTATTTTCCATCGGGCGAACCTTCGGTTCGCCCGTTTTT
>CAYNTG010000054.1:0-14973 GCA_964400105.1 uncultured bacterium | reverse complement strand
AAATGGAGAAGCTATCAGTACGGAAGTCTCTTCATGTATATTTGAGATAGCAGGGAAAAAGTTTATTCAGGCCATTATCCGCGATATCACCGAGCGCAAACGGGCGGAGGAAAGGCTTAAGTCAATTGCACATGTAACAACTGATCTTATTTATGAATGGAATATTCAAACAAATTCCCTTGAATGGTTTGGGAACCTGGATAAACATTTGGGCTATGAACCGGGCGAAATTCCCAGAACACTTGAAGCTTGGATAGCTCTGATCCATCCTGAAGACAGGATCAAATTATCTAATTCTATAGAACTGCACAAAACTTCAACAGACCCGATTGAAGAAGAATATCGGATACAGAAAAAAGATGGTTCCTGGGTTTACTGGTCTGACAAAGGAATTCCAATACTGGATATTGATGATATTCCTCTAAAGTGGATTGGCGGATGCAGTGACATAACCGAGCGCAAGTTGGCAGAGGAAGCGTTGAGAGACAGTGAAGTGAAATACAAACAGCTTTTTCAATTTTCACCCGATTCGATTATTATCCATGATATGGATATGAATATCTTGGATGCCAATAATAAGGCAAGCGAAGAGTTTGGCTATTCAAAAGAAGAACTGCTCGAAAAAACGGTATTTGAATTACATACCGAGAGCGAATTGGAACATTCCGCCCAAGTGTTGGATGCTATGAAGAAAAAAGATATATTAAATGTAGAGACAAAGTTTATTCGGAAAGACGGTTCAGTTTTTTCAGCCGAAGCAACTCCTGGCAAATATACGCTTGGAAGCAAACAGATAATTCATGTCGTTATTCGAGACATCACCGAGCGCAAGCAAGCGGAGAAGGCGCTATGTGCGAGCGAGGAAAAATTCCGCGATATGGCGGAATTGCTTCCGGAGATGATCTATGAATGCGATATTCAGGGGAATCTGACATTCGCAAATAGAGCTGCATTCGAGAAGCTTGGTTATGCACAGGAGGATTTAGATAGGGGTGTTAATGCGCTGCAGTTCATTGCCGAGGGCGATAGAAAAAGTGCGGGAGAGAATATCGAAAAAATATTGCACGGTATTGAAAAAGGATCATTCGAATATACTGCATTGCGAAAAGACGGTTCGGAATTTCCGGTTATCATATACTCATCGCCGATTATCCGCGACGGCAAGCCTGTCGGTCTCAGGGGCATTATTGTCGATATCACCGAGCGCAAGCTGGCGGAGCAGAAACTCGAACGTGCTTCTACCAAGCTAATCGAGAGTAATAAGGAACTCGAACGGATTATCTATGTTGCATCGCACGATATGCGAACGCCGTTGGTCACGATTAGCGGATTCAGCAACGAGCTTCTAATGGCCGCTAAGGATATAATCTCGATTCTAAAATCGAAGGATATCTCCGACGATGAAAAGGATAAGGAGCTTTCATATAAGATCGATGAAGATATCCCGTCGTCGATTAAGTTTATCTCTTCCGGTATCAAGAAAATCCAGATGATGCTCGACGGGCTTTTGTTCTATTCGCGTTCGGGGCGCTACGAGCTTAAGATCGAGGAGGTCAACATGAAGGAAACGATAAAGGAGATCGTCGCTTCGACCAGATTCGATATAGATAAATCCGGCGCGCAGATTCAGATTAACCGCCTGCCGCACTGCTTTGCAGACCGGGCCAGAACAAACCAGATTTTCTCGAACCTTATAGAGAATGCGATAAAATTCTTGGAACCTTCGAGGCCGGGGAAGATTACAATTTCCGGGAAGAAAAAGGGCAATAGCGTCATATATTGCGTCGAGGACAACGGAATAGGTATTCCAGAGGATAAACTCGATGATATCTTCATGGTATTTTATCGGGTGGATGAGATCGCTGACAAGGCTTCAAAAGGCGAGGGACTCGGCCTCGCAACCGTTAAAAAGCTCGTCGAACGCCACAATGGCAAAATTTGGGTAGAATCAAAACGGGATAAAGGAAGCAAGTTCTTCGTAGAGCTTTCTGCGGTGAAATAGAATGTGGATTGTCGATTGGAAGATTATCGACCATCCGCCAGGCGATATCGAATATCCGGATTTAGATAATACGCAAAAATGGCAATCGGCAGAATGCAGATACTTATCTGTAAAGAGCCACAAAATCTCATGATTGCCCATTTATAATATTCTCGAATCGCTCCCGATAAGAAGAGATCGCAGGGCTGTTAAATTCTGGCATCCGGCGAAGCAAAAAGTTCGCCCTGTTTTTCGTGAGCTTTCAGGAGATAGACGGTGAACATTGCGCCGCCTTTCTCGATATTTTTTGCTTCGATAATGCCGCGATGACGATTCACGATCCCCTGAGCAATAGCCAGACCGAGTCCGGTCCCGCGAGGTTTTGTGCTGAAAAACGGCGTGAACAACTGATCTCTGACCTCTTCGGGAAATCCCGGTCCGGTGTCGGAAATACCGACACCGATGAGCATTCGTTCGGCGTAGAACCCATGGCGCTCTCGAACTCGATCGATGGTAATCGTTCCGCCATCCTCTCCAAACGCATCTTTGGCATTTATTATCAGGTTGTAAAAAACATCTTTGAGCTGGTCCTCGCGGCCCAATGTCCAAAGCTCGCCGGAAAGGAGATTATTTATCTCGATATTCTTCGCAAAATCGGGACTGTGGTGGATCATGAATATGATATCGCCAATAAGCTTCGCAAGATCGATCCGGTTATATGTTATCTGCTCTATCGGAAGCTCTTTGAGTCGTGCGAAAACGAGGAACTCATCGAGAACGTTCGTTAATCTATCGGTTTCCTTCACGATGAGATTCATAAGACGACGCTCGGAATCCCCTTCGAGGTCCAGGTTCGATTCCATGATCGTTTCCACCGAACCGCGGATCGATGCGAGAGGATTGCGTATCTCGTGAGCCAGACTCGCGGAAAGCTCGCCTATCGCGGCCATCTTTTCGACCTCCTTGAGATATACCTCGCGGCGCTTTTCCTCTGTGATATCCTCGAAAAGGGCGATGATGCCCCGCAAGCCGCCATCCGAACTATTGAGGAAACTACAGGCGATATGCATGGTTCGGACCTCTTCGCCGAACTTAAGATAGAACTCGCCCCTGTGTTCGCTTTGGGTGCCGGCTCCGAGAAGTTCAGAAAGCTTTTGGGAAAATGGTTTAGCCGGTTTTGGAAGCACCTCGTCGAGATATTTGCCCTTGATCTTCTTGGAGTCGATGTTCAGAAGTAGGCTCGCAGCCTGATTTAGATAAACGATCCTCCCCTCCGGATCGAGAGTGATAAGGCCACTTTGCATATGCATCAGGATATCGTCCGTGTCCATACTCACTCGACGAAGAGCCTCGCCCGTGACCTGTAATTCACCGATTCTCAAGCGTAGGCGATCCGATATATAGCCAACCATAAAGGCAACGAGATACATGAAAAGAGCATATATATATGAAGTGAAAAAGAGCAGGTCGCTGTCGGCATATAACATAGACGTAATAGGGAAAATATCCGAGGCCACTTCTATAACTTCTCTGTATCCCAAAATCACGAGAGAGCTGAAGAGTAAAACCGCCCCGGTTGCCGTAATAAGCGTTCCAACGAGGTTAAAAATAAAGGCCGAGGTAATTACCGAGAGAGCCAGGAGCAGTATAAAAGGCGATCCCGCACCACCGGAATAATGAACGATGCCGATCTCTATAAGCAGCTCAAAAAAAAGCTGAACCCCGCAAATAAACTTGAAGCTCAGCTCTCTCCTTGTTTTCTCCCAATAGAACAGGGTTAAAAGATAGCCGAGTGTGATAAAGCCATATGCCAGTAGCAATATCGACAGGAAGCCGCGTGCGGAAAACATCAGCAATACAGCGGCGGCGATCAGGACAAACATCCCGAAGCGAACGAGAAGGAGCCATCGTATCTTGCTTCGGAAATAGTCTCCGACATCGATATTTCCAATATCGACCGATGTTCCAGCAGTATTATTTTGCATGTTCTCGTCAAACATAAAATCTCCTATTCCAGCGAGATCCACGAAATGGAATCTAATTGATCTTGCCTATGATATCGAATTGCGGAAGATACATAGCTACAACCAAACTGCCAATAACGCCACCCATTACGATGATGATAACCGGCTCGATCATAGCCGTTATATTCTCCACTGCCGCGTCCACCTCCTCGTCATAAAAGTCGGCGATTTTGCTGAGCATTTCGTCCATATTACCGGTCTTCTCGCCGACTCCGATCATCTGCGTAACCATCGTAGGAAAAACCTTCGTTTCGACAAGAGGCGCCGTAATCGTCTCGCCCTCGGAGATCGAGATCATCGATTTGTGTATGGCTTTCGTTAGAACCAAATTCCCGGCGGTTTTTGCAGTAATATTCAGGGCGTCGATCAGGTTGACGCCGCTTCGCAGAAGTGTTGAAAGTGTGCGACAGAACCTTGCAACCGCTGTCTTTCGAACCAGTGGGCCGAACATCGGCATCTTGAGTTTTACCACATCTATATAAAATCGGGTTTTCTTCTTACTATTTAAAATCACATAAGTAGTTACGACGGCTGCAATTCCCAAAAGAATCACAACCATATTTGATCTCATAAAATCTGAAATGGACATGACGATAACTGTCGGTTTTGGAAGCTCCCCCCCCAGTTCCGAGAACATATCTGCAAAAATTGGAATAACGAAGGTCAACATAGCCCATGTCATGACGACGGTCATAAATATCATGATCGCGGGATATATCATCGCTCCTTTAACCTTTCGAGTAACGCGATCCTGATTTTCCTGATAATCTGCAAGCCTTCGAAGAATCGACTCAAGAGCACCACCCATCTCACCTGCTTCGATCATATTCACATAAAGCTCGTTGAATACCTTCTTATGCTTCGACATCGCGGCGGCGAGTGTAGTTCCGGAGGATACCGTATCGCGGATCTTTCCAATAGTAGCCGACAGAACATTGTTTTCGGTTTGTTCGGCAAGAATATCGAGGCACTGGACGAGCGGCAAACCGGCCTCGATCATCACCGCGAATTGCCGCGTGAATCTGGAGACCTCTATGTTTTTCACACCGGAACCGATGACGATATTCATCGACTTCGACTTTTTCTTTATTTTTGTAACGACTATGCGCTGTCGCCGCAAAAAAGCGGTAAGCTCCTCCGCATTCCTGGCCTCCAGAACACCATCCACAACCTGCCCGTTCAAGGCCTTGCCTTCGTATTTAAATTGAGGCATAACTCATCACCTTACATTTAATTGTCAGAGCTTTCAGACTGAACCCTTTTGCGAGTGATAATATCGTTCAACTCCTGCGGATCGGGGCTGCGACCCATACAATCCTCGAGTGTAATATATCCTTCCATGTAGCGTTCCGCAAGCGAGGTGTTCATCGTCTGCATGCCGTATTTCCCGCCGGACTGAATCGAGCTATATAGCTGATGAATCTTATCGTCCCTGATCTGTGCACGAATAGCCGGTGTTATCGTCATAATCTCGACACAGACCATTCGTCCTCCACCGATCTTTGGGACGAGGGTTTGGACGAGCACGGCTTGTAACACGAAAGATAACTGAACCCGAACCTGCGTCTGCTGGTTCGTGGGGAAAACATCGATAATTCGGTTGATCGTCTCGGCGGCGGAATTCGTATGCAAGGTTGCAAAAGCAAGATGCCCGGTCTCCGCGATAGTGAGCGCGGACGAGATCGTTTCGAGGTCTCGCATCTCACCGATGAGCACGACATCCGGGTCCTCCCTGAGGGCATATTTTAATGCCCGTCCGAACGAGAGCGTATCGCTGTGCACCTCGCGTTGATTCACGATGCAGTTCTTATGTCGGTGAACGAACTCGATCGGGTCTTCGACGGTCAGGATATGCTCATGACGTTCGCGATTGATCTTATCGATGATGGCCGCAAGTGTCGTGGATTTCCCCGATCCGGTTGGACCGCAAACCAATATCAATCCTCGGGGGAAATCGGCGAACCTGCTTATCGATTGCGGGATACCAAGCTCCTCTAATGTGTGTATCTTGAATGGAACGGCGCGCACGGCCAAAGCAACCGAGCCTCTCTGGAGGAAGACATTGCATCTGAATCTTGAAAGCCCCTTGATCCCGAATGAAAGATCGACCTCCCAGTTTTCCTCGAACTGTTGCTTCTGTTTCTCCGTCATAATAGAATAGGCGAAGCGTTTCGCTACGTCCTCGGTAACGATATCGGCGGTTATCTTATGAAGCTTGCCGTCCAGTCTAAATACCGGAGGGGCGCCGACCGTGATATGCAAATCCGACGAGCCTCTATGTATCATCTCCTCCAACAAAATGCGCATCGAAAGCTCGCGCTTTTCGATCTTGGGTTTAGGCTTGGGCTTAGGCTTGGGCTTAGGCTTGTCCACCACGTCCGCTTCCACATTACCATCATCGCTATCGCTTTTCATACCAGACCTGGATGTATCTTCGACTACAATATCGTCGTCGTTCAAAAAATTTTCCTTCTCATTTGTCATAATACTCCCTTATTGGTAACTTATCGTTTCTGTCGCTACCTGTTCGAGTGTCGTTACACCCTTTAACATATATCTCAATGCAGTCTTTCTGAGAGGAACCATCCCCGACTTAACGGCATCTTTCCAAAGATCGATAACGGATGTCCCAGATTTGATCATGTTATGGACCCTTGTGGTAATTCTCAGCATCTCGAACACCGGAATCCGGCCGTAATAGCCGGTTCCGTTGCATTTTGGACAACCTGTTCCACGGTAAAATGTAACATTCTTAGCCTTATTCTGATCCAATCCGACCAACCTCAACAATGAATTATCCGGCGTAATCACCCTCTTACAATATGGACATATCATCCGAAGAAGCCGTTGTGCAATCACAAACCGAAGCGATCCATTGATAAGATATAAGGGTAAACCGAGATCGACCATGCGCATAACGGAACTCGCCGCGTCTCGCGCCTTCATCGAAGCGAACACGAGAAGACCTGTATCTGCGACCTTAAGTGTCGAAAGCAGTTTAATTTCTTCGTTCACCTCGCTAACGAAAACTATATCCGGATTCTGGCGCGGTGCGGATTTTAGCGCTATATCGTAAGATTTCGTGTCACTATAAAGCTCGCGCTGATTAAAAATACAATTTTTCGAGCTGTAAATGTTTTCGACCGGGTCCTCGATCGTCAATATATGCTGCTTGCGATCATGGTTGAGCTTGTTCAAAATAGCCGAAAGCGTGGTGGATTTACCCGATCCTCTCGGACCGGTAACGAGCACGAGGCCTTGCGTAACGCCCCCATATTCGTAGACTTCGTGTGGAATATGCAGATCGCCAACGGGACCATCCTCATAGGAAACGTGTTTAATCACGACGGCAACAGTGCCTCGCTGATGGAAAACATTACACCGGAATCTCGATAACCCTCTTACTCCGACTGAAAAATCGATATCCAAATCTTTCTCGAATCTCCTTTGTTGTTTTTTCGACATAAGCGAATATCCGAGCACCCTCGAAAGGTCTTCGGATATAGGTTTCATCGGCATGCGAATGAGCTTTCCGTCCACCCGATAGAGCGGTGCGGAACCGGCGCTAATGTGCAAATTGGTAGCATTTCTATGCACCATTTCACCAAGCAGTTTTCTAAGTAGAACCTCGGATTTAACAGATGTCGATGTAATACTCAAATACAGTCCGGATTGCGAATTTACGGCGAACCGAAAATCAGTGCGCCGCGGTTTCCGTTATAACCTGCTCCAGCGATGTAATCCCCTCGACCATATATCTAATCGCTTCCTGACGTAATGTCCTCATACCTTCCTTGGCAGCCAGTTCCCCAATCTCGAGACTACTTGCACCCTCGATAATCATTTTTTCCATCTTAGCGGTAATCGGCAAAACCTCGAATACGGCGGTTCGCCCCTTACATCCCGTTCCGTGGCATTTCGGACAACCCTCGCCCTCGTAGAATGTAACCTTCTTGGCATCCTCGGTGCTCATGCCGATGATCTCGAGCATATCCGGGTCCGGTTCTATCTCGTGTTTACAGTATTTACATACGCAGCGGAGAAGCCTTTGTGCCATAATAAGCCGGACGGAGCTTGCCACAAGAAATGGCGGCACCCCCATATCGACGAGCCTTGTAATCGTGCTCGGAGCATCGTTTGTGTGAAGAGTGCTGAAGACGAGATGGCCGGTAAGAGCGGACTTGATGGCGATCGATGCCGTCTCGCTATCGCGAATCTCACCTACGAGGATGGTATCAGGGTCCTGGCGTAGGAAGCTTCGTAGTGCCACACCGAATGTTAATCCAATATCGGAGTGCATATGAACCTGATTTATGCCGTCGATGTTGAACTCGACCGGGTCCTCGGCTGTCATAATATTGACATCCGGTGTGTTCAGCTGGCTTAGGGCCGAATAAAGAGTCGTGGTTTTACCGGAACCGGTAGGTCCTGTAACCAGAACCATCCCGAACGGCATATGGATCGCCTTGTTGAATTCCTTGAGCGCCCGCCTTGGGAAACCGAGCTTTGTGATATCGAGCATCAAGTTCTCGGGATCCAAAAGACGCATAACGACCTTCTCGCCAAAGATCGTCGGAAGGATCGATACACGAAGATCGATAGCGCGTCCTTTCGCCTGAATCTTGATTCGCCCGTCCTGAGGAAGCCTTCGTTCCGAGATGTTAAGCTTGGCCATGATCTTCACACGGCTGACAACCGCGAATCGAAGTCTGTATGGTATCGGAGCCGTTTCGTAAAGCGTTCCGTCGACACGCATTCGGACTCGAACCCGTTTTTCGTATGTCTCGATATGAATATCCGATGCATCGCGCCGGATCGCGTCCATGATGATGGAGTTGACGAGCTTGACCAGAGGCTTTTCCTGAATAGCCTGCTGAAGCTCGGCCTCGGAAAAATCGTCATCCTGCTCCTCGACGATATCGAGTTCATCGTCGCTGGCCATATCCTCGAGGATATCGTCTATACTATCCTCTTCGGTGCCGTAATACTTGTCCAAAGCGTCCAAAACCTGGTTTTTTGTGGCCATAACCGGCTGGATATCGCAGTTTGTGACGAATTTAAGCGTATCGAGAACGAATAGATTTGTCGGGTCCTCGGTTGCTACAAAAAGCATCCTACCGACCTTGATAGTAGCCAAAACAAAGAATTTGCGCGCTATATCGACCGGGATAAGCTGGACAACCTCCGGATCGAGATCGAGGTCGTCGAGCTTGATGGTTCCCACATTGAGCTGCTTTGCAACGAATTCGTTAATCACGTTTTCATCGCGGACATGACCGAGACGCAGAAGAACCTCTCCGAGTTTTTCACCGGTCTGCTTCTGATCTACAAGGGCCTCATCGAGCTGCTCCTGTGTTATCCTTCCAGCTCTCATCAACATTTCACCGAGGCGGAGAGCCATACATCAACCTCCAATCGCTCATTGCGATTCCTTTACTAAAATACAACACATGCAAATACAATAATATATATAAACTTAGGCTCATTCAACTACTAATTTTGATTAAGTAACCGTCTGCGTTATCCAGCGGTAGTTTATTGCCATAACGGTTTTTCGCCAGTGGCAAGAAATCTCGCTTTTCCGTTGATCAATGAACCAATATATATCTCCGATTCACTGCCATCGCCGCTTTGAAAAACAATATAAAAACCGTCCGGGCCTATCGAGGGAAAGATATAATTTCTGTCGGAGTCGAACAGCGCGAGTATCCGCCCATCCGGAATGGACTTCACTATGATAATTCTGGTTCGTCCGCCCTCCGGCAAAAAACTATATGCGGCGATGCCGTTTTCCCTCGATATATCGAAATTTTCGACTATCTCGCCATCGCCACTAATCTGAATCGGTTCGATGCCCTCGCGCGGAATCCACCAAAGTTTCGATTCGTCGATAAAAGCCATCCATTCGCCGGATATCAGCGTATCATTACCGGAATTCTCGAAAGGATCCCGCACGGCGATAGAATCGAGAACCTCAGGTTCTCCACCGCGTGCGGGAATTCGATATGTGAATGAATCGCGCCGGAAATGGATTTCGCCGGACGGTTGCGGAACACTGCACGAAAGGCATAGCATAAAAATAACCGCAATGGATGAGTAGAATGTTCCTTTTCCAACCATAAGATTGTTTCAGCTCTCAATAAGGTTTGAAAAAAGTCGTCTCAAAGCTATTTAGCGATGATATTCAGTATCCTTCCGGGGACGTAGATAACCTTGACGATCTTCTTGCCCTCTATATTTTTCCGAACATTCGGAATCTCCATCACCGACGCGAGCACCGCTTCCCGGTCGGCTTCAGGCGAGACGAAAATCGTTCCGCGCAACTTGCCGCAAACCTGAACGCCGATCTCCACCGTGTCGAACCCGATGACCGATTCGTCGCATTTCGGCCAGGGTCGCTCGATAATCAGGCAATCAAACCCGAGACGCTCGTTAAACTCCTCGGCGACGTGTGGCGCGAATGGCGCAAGCAATCGCGTCAGGGTCTCGGCGATTGTGAACGCTATCGCCGATCTCTCCATATCCTCCGGCGAAACGACGTTGATAAACTCCATAAGCCGCGCGATAGCGGTGTTGAACGCCATCTCATCTATATCGCGCGTTACAAAATCGATTGTTCGGTGAAGCTCGCGATAGAGCACAGCATCGCGCCCGGAAAGGGTTTCGATGGAATCGGCCACCCTCGAAGGATCGATGTTTGGAAAAATCAATCGATCGATGCGCCGTAAAAATCTCTCCGCGCCCTTGATGCCGTCCTCACTCCACGAAATCTCATGGCCCGGAGGAGCGAAGAATAACATCGCCGTCCGGGAGACATCGACGCCGTGCTTATCTATAACCACGGTCGGGCTTACGACATTCCCCTTCGATTTGGACATGATCTCGCCGTTCTCGTCGCAGACCATACCGTGGTTGAACAGTTTAACTACCGGCTCGTCCACCGGCAGCAATCCGAGGTCATAGAGGACCTTGAAGATGAACCGGAAATATAGCAGGTGTCCGGTCGCGTGTTCGATCCCGCCGATATACAGATCGACCGGCAGCCACTTCTTTGCCTCCTCTATGTCGAAAGGCTTGCTGTCGTTGTGCGGATCGAGATAACGCAGCTCATACCAGCTGCTGCAGACGAATGTGTCCATCGTATCCGGGTCGCGGCGCGCCGGACCGCCGCATATCGGGCATTTTGTGTTCATAAATTCGGGGACATCGGCCAACGGGCTTCGTCCGCGCGGAAGGAAATCATCCACATGCGGTAACTCGACCGGCAAATCCTCTTCGGGAATGGGCACCGTGCCGCATTTTTCACAATGAACAACTGGAATCGGCGCGCCCCAGTAGCGCTGGCGGCTGATAAGCCAATCGCGCAGCTTGAATTGAATCGCCTTTTTTGCAAATCCCTTTTCCTCGCCGAACTCCACCATAGCCGGGATGGCTTCTCGAGAATCCATTCCATCGAATCGATCCGAATTTACCATAATTCCCGGATCGGTATAGGCATCGGCCATCTCTTCCGAAGAAATCGCGCCGCCGGGCGGAGCGATCACGATATCGATCGGGATGCCGTATTTTTTTGCGAAATCGAAATCACGTTGGTCGTGGGCCGGAACGGCCATCACCGCGCCGGAGCCATAACCGGCGAGGACATAATCCGCGACGAAAAGCGGAACATCCTTGCCGTTATATGGATTGCGAACGTGCAATCCGGTATCGACGCCGTCCTTTTCGCGGTCTTCGGCGACGCGCTCGATCTCGCTTTTCATAGCAGCCTCGTGTATATATCTCTCGACCGCATCGCGATTCGGGCAGAGATCGACCAGCTTGCGCATCGGACCGGCCTCCGGCGCTATCGCCATAAAAGTCACACCATAGACCGTATCCGGCCGGGTCGTGAAAATCGGCAGCGAATCGCCGGTCTCGACGATCTCGAAATTTATATTCGCACCCTCCGACCGGCCTATCCAGTATCGCTGGATACTTTTTACGGTGTGCGGCCATTGGTCGAGCTTATCGAGATCGTCCAGAAGGCGTTGTGCGTAATCGGTAATTCGGAAGAACCACTGCTTCAATGTCTTGCGCTGCACCGGAGTATCCGAATGCCGCCAGCAGCATCCGCCGACAACCTGCTCGTTCGCAAGAACCGTGTTGCATTTCGGACACCAATTGACGGCGGCCTCCTTTTGATATGCAAGCCCCCTTTTGTAAAGTTGCAAGAATACCCACTGCGTCCATTTATAAAAATCCGGCCGGCTCGTGGCTATCTCCCGATCCCAATCGTATGAAAGACCGATCGACTGCATCGTGGATTTCCCGGTGGCGATATTTCCCTCCGTCCAGTCCTTTGGATGGATATTGCGTTTTATTGCCGCTTGTTCTGCAGGCAATCCGAACGAATCCCATCCGAACGGATGGAGCATCTTCTTGCCTTTCATGCGGTTATATCGCCAAATTACATCGCCGATGGAGTAGTTTCGGAAATGCCCCAAATGGATATCGCCGCTCGGATATGCATACATCTCCAGCAGGTAGAATTTATCCTCTCCGGGGTCATCGGGTGTATCGAAAACACCGGCCTCGCGCCAGCGTTTCTGCCATTTTTCTTCTATCTCTTGAAAGGGCATTTTATTACCTCGATTAATGCGTCTAATTTCTCAAATGAAGTTCATAGGTCGAAGTTGCTTCGTCGATGAATATATTAACCGAAGCGTTATCTGTCAAGGGATTTTGCAGGGCGAAACGGGTTGCTTTCATTGCAAATCGAAAAGGGAGATGTAGTCCGGTAAAAGAGATTTCCAGTCGAGGTCGGAAACCAAGCTTCGCGTGTCGATAGCGCGGATTCCGTCTGGATGCAGCATCATTTCTCGAAGTCGATCTCGAAGCTCGATTTCATTGCCGTAAAGGCAGCGCTCCGGGTATCTTTCGGGATATGCGAGCCGATTTGGGAGTAACGGGAAACATCCTGCGGCGACCGCCTCGACGACCGAGATTCCGAAGAACTCGTGGATCGCCGTCGAAACGACCACATCGCAACGCGAAAGCAATTCAATATATTCATCGCGCGATTCGATGAAACCCCATGAAACGATCTTATCGGCCAGGCGAACCCCGGCTTCGTCGAAGATTGCCGGATAATCCTTGAATTTCTCGCCCGCGACGGCGATCCTGAAATCGAGGCCCGAATCGGCGAGTGAAAAAAGCTGCTCGAAGAAGGCCTCCGGCGCTTTGTCGAACTCCCATCGCATGTTCCAGAGCAAGGTAAGCTCGCCGGATTTCTCTTCAGATCGATGAAAACGAGAGAGGTCGATCGGGATCGGCAGGACTCTTGATTTCGCGGCTATCCGCTCGCCGACTGCCTCCGGGCGATTATCCGGGAAGCGTTTTATCAGCTCTCTCGCGGCTTCGATAAAGCTATGACGGTGAAACTCGCTATTGAAGACGACCGTATCTGCGGCGAGGGCGCTTTCGATATTCGTCAGACCGAAATGAAGATCGCGCTCGTTCTCGACCCGAACCGGATATGTCAGTTGATTCTCGTGGAAATAGACGATCTTCCGGCAATCGCGCAGCCATTTCGGGCCCAAAGCCAAAAACGCCGGTAGATCAAGAAAATCCGATACGAAAAGAACGTCGCACGGCTCGATCGCTTTTGCTTTTTCCGCAAGAACCCACGCGCCACCGCGCATTCGCCATTTCCATTTGCGTGGCGAGAGCGAGAGAAGCTCCATCTCGAACGGGATTCTCAAAATCAATCCATCGACCAGCGCACGATGGCTGGTTCCATAATACGGTTCGACGATTAATATGCGCATATCGTGTAAAATATCAAAGCCCCGCGACTCTCGCCGTAGGGCTTTAAGGTTTTAATCTAAAGTCGATCGCTTACTTTGCCAAAACGAGAATAGCGGTTTTCGACTTGCCTTCAAAACTCGCGCGTGCGAGGTAAAGACCTGCTGGGACAGCGTTGCCGGCATTGTCGGTGCCGTTCCAAACGCTTCCGCCGTCGATCGTCGTAATGCGGCGACCGTTCATGTCGAAGATATCGACCGTTCCCGGCGCTTCGATGCGACACGAGGCATTGAACGGATTCGGCGCGACGCTAATGGCCATGTCGTTCGGCCGAGATATTTCATTCACTCCTGTTCCGAGCGTAATATCGACGCCGGTATCGAACAGCCCGCCGCCGCCGATGATGACCATTTCTCCAAACGGTCCAGTGTAGAACGCGGAAAGCTCGCAGCTATCGAGGACTCCGTCGCCATCGAGATCGGCGAAGGCCTCGATCTTTTTCGGACCGGATAGAACGTCGGTAATTGTGTAGTCCGTCACGCCGACACAATATGTCGATTCGAGGACGGTGGCTCCGCCTAAGAACTCACCATAAGCGTCGTAGATATTGATACAGATATCGGCGGCATCGCCGGAATATGAGATCGTTCCGCCAACATTCGCCGATGTTGCGAGTGTGATATCCACGCCGGTAGCCGCTCCGCCCAACAATGTAACTGCTGCGGGGTTGATTCCCGCCGGATTGCCGCTTTCTGTTGTCATTCCGACAAGCATGAGCGACATGCACCAGTAGCTGACGCCGTCCATGAGCGTATCGTCCATAACCGTGTAAGCACCGGGCATTGTTAGCGTTGTAGCTGGAAGCGCCATTAGGTCTATATCGGCCGTTCCCTCCTGGATGCACGTCACAATGATCGTTCCGGTTTCAGGGCCGGAATAGGAAACCGTTCCGCTGACCGATCCGGCATAAGCCACTCCGGTTACGATAGCTGCAGTAAGTAATAATAATCTTAATTTCATGTGTTCCACTCTTTCGTTTCAGTTAATTACCAACCAGTTTTAGGGGAATTTAATAAACTCCCGACATAAAATCAAGGTTTTTATGTTTTGATATACTCGGCGGCGGCGTGGGTCGCCAGCGGCGACAGGCGAGGCCGATTCGATGACCGAGCTTGAATATAGCGC
>CAYNTG010000053.1:7911-15027 GCA_964400105.1 uncultured bacterium | reverse complement strand
GCTATAAACACACGAAAATCCTCGTCTTTTGATGTTTTAATGGGACAGTAGTTTTTTATTTGCATGGACAGCCCGCCGATATGGGTTTATAATAAATCGATTCGTTACAAATTAGCGTATTAAGGAGCAACATGAAAAATGCTTTTATAATTCTCGCAGTGATTTTAGCTACCGGATTCTGCTTTGCCCAGGGGTCCTCATGGGGAGTGGCAGCCATCGACGACGCCATGGGAATTCATGCTAATCCCGGATACCTCGGCCTCGGCCACGGATTCGAATCGGCCATGTTCGGAAGTTTCAGCAGCGATTCGAACTCGACTCTGGACATCGAAAACACACACGGCTTTTTGCTTAATATGAACGGATTCGGTTGCGGATACGAGAATATCGTCGGCCTCAAGCGCTGGTCTCTCGGGGCCGGCGTCGGCGATAGGACATTCGGTATCGGTTATCTTCGGACATGGAGCGCGCACGATTCATGGGGCGAGGGATGGCGTAACGGTTGGATTTTCGGCACTATGGTTCGGCCGGTGAAATTCGCTTCCGCAGGATGGGCCTATGAAAATACGCCTGCTATGGAGGGCCACCGCTTTGGGCTGGCTCTGCGCCCTGTTACATGGCGCGTTACGCTTTTCGGCGATGTTACAAAACCGAACGATGTCGAATGGGAGGACCTGAGTTGGGCGGTCGGCGGCGAACTACACCTCGTCGATGGAATACGGCTTTTTGGTCGATATGACTATTACGGCGAAGATGTTGTCGGCGACCCGGTAGATCAGATTTCTGCGGGTTTTCGTCTGGACAATCCGTTCGGCGGGGTCGGCGCTATCGCCGCGAGCGGACTCGACGACGAATGGAGCGATTACACGATCTATTCGCTCGCAAGCAGCAAGGAACTTCCAAGCCTATTTCCGATGCCGAAATACTCGCTCCGCATAACCCTTTCCGGCGATTATTCCGAGAGGCCGAGGGGAGGCTTCTTCGGTGGTAAATCGAAATCTTTCACACGATTAATCAAAACGCTCGACGAGGCCGCGCAGGATAACGAGGTCAAGGCTCTGGTTATTAGATATAAATTCCCGTCGCTCAATTTCGCGCAGGCCGAGGAGCTTCGCAACGTCCTCGAAAAATTCAAGGAAAACGACAAACCGATCCTCCTTTATGCGGATAATCTCGGCAACCTCTCCTATTACCTCGCGAGTGTCGCCGATTTCATCGCTATCCCGCCATCCGGCAGCGGAGTCGGGATTATCGGCCTTCACGCGGAGATGCTTTTCTTCAAGGACGCACTGGAAAAGGTGGGCGTAGCGCCGGATTTCATCAATATCGGCGACTACAAATCTGCGATGGAGATGTTCACGCGCACCGAACCATCCGAACCGGCCGCGATGAACATGAACGAAATCCTCGATGTCTATGAAAACGAGTTCCTGAGCGGAATCGCCGAGAAACTCGACATCTCGCCCGAAAAGGCTGGCGAGGTTGTCGATAACGGCCCATATAACGACCTCGAGTCCGACTTCCTCGGGCTGGTCGATTCGCTCATGTATTGGGACGAGTTCGAGGAGTATATCTCCGACGAGCGCGATATCAAGACGCAGCCGTTCGGTGTCTATGCCATGCGCGAACATCGCGGTATGCATTGGGGCCAGCCCGACCGAATCGCGGTCATCGTCATCGATGGGAGTATTATTAAAGGCTCCGGCGGTGGTGGTGGGCTTTTCGGTGGAAATAAAACCGGCGAAAAAGAGATTATCGCCGCTGTCAAAGCCGCAAAGAATAATAAATCCGTAAAGGGAATACTTCTTCGCATAAGCTCCGGCGGTGGAAGCGCCCTCGCCAGCGATCTCATGACCCACGCCCTCAAAGATGCGGCGGACGAAAAGCCGCTCGTGGTCAGCATGGGTAATGCCGCCGCCAGCGGCGGATACTTCGTCGCAACTCCCGGAGCAAAGATATTCGCCGATAACACGACAATAACCGGATCGATCGGAGTAATTTCCGGCAAGTTCGCTATCGGAGGGCTTTACGATAAAATCGGCGTCACAAAAACGATCTTCCAGCGCGGTGAAAATTCCGGGGTTTTCTCGATGAGCGATACCTTCTCAACAGCCGAACGCGAACGCATTCGTTCAAGTTCGTTGAGGACTTACGATATCTTCAAGAATTGTGTCGCGGAAGGCCGCGGTCTCTCGATGGACAGCGTCGATGTTATCGGTGGCGGAAGGGTTTGGCCCGGCATCAGCGCCGTCGAAATCGGACTCGTCGATACCATCGGTGGATTCATCGAGGCGCTCGATTATCTCGTCGCCGAATCCGACGCCGATGAAAAAGACCTCGAACTGTGGCTCATGCCCGGAAGCGGCGATGCATTAGGTCAGGTATTCGATATGATCGATGCGAAGCTGCCATTTAAAGACCTTCGCGAGGACATTCCCGATTTCCCATTCGAGGACGGCGAACAACTGTATCTGATGCCGTTCGTTATAGAGATTAAATAGCGGTTGGCGAGGCGGCGGCTTCGGTCGAATATTATCGGTGCATGGTATGTTGAAAATTAATTTTTTTGGCCCGGTCGCGGGAAACATAGCAGCAGGCGTGACAACCGCGAGGATAACAAGATAATCGATGCGTTACTGTAAAGACAAGGCTGGCGCGGGAGTTGGGTGAGGATGGGATGGGATTTGTGCGTCCGAAGGACGTAGCACAAATCGTGACAGCCGAAATTTGCGGGGAAAATGGATATAATCAATCGAAACGATGTCCCTTCATTCATCACGAAGGATAAAAGCGAGATTCGCGAGATAATGGCACCGGCGAATAGCTCCATCAAAGGACAATCCCTCGCCGAAGCCATCGTCTATCCCGGCGATACGACGGCGGCA
This sequence comes from uncultured bacterium, assembly GCA_964400105.1. GTDB lineage: Bacteria > UBP14 > UBA6098 > UBA6098 > UBA6098 > CAYNTG01. The sequence goes on along the minus strand of CAYNTG010000053.1, from coordinate 12,142 downwards.
CATATCCATAAGACATCCGAGGAAATATACTATATCCTGAAAGGACATGGGATAATGTGGCAGGACGGTGAGGAAAGACCGGTCAAAGTCGGCGATGCTATCGCAAATCTGCCGGGCGTTCCACATCGAATTACAAATAACGGTTCCGAACCGCTCGTTTTCCTGTGTATCTGCACACCGAGATATACACACGAGGACACGGAATTATTGTAGGGGCCCTACGGGTCCGTCTTTTTTTATTATATAACTATGGATAAAAAACAACGAGGCCAACTACTGAAAAACTTCGTGAAGGTTCTTCTTCTCTTTTCATTCCTATATTTTTTCCTCGTTAGTATAGAACTCCTTGGCGCATCCTTCATGATGTTCGGCGAGGGTTTCGCCACGAGATTACTTCAAATTACAGCGAACCCGATAGTCGGCCTCTTCATCGGAATCCTCGCTACGAGTATCGTGCAAAGTTCGTCGTGCACGACATCTATTATTGTAGGCATGGTTGCCGCCGGAGTAATCCCGCTCAGGGGTGCGATACCTATTGTGATGGGCGCGAATATTGGAACTACGGTTACAGCAATTCTGGTCTCGCTCGCACACATTACACGCCCGACCGAATTCCGCCGGGCATTTGCCGGAGCCATAGTCCACGATAATTTCAAGATGCTCTCGGTGATAATTCTCCTTCCACTCGAACATTACACTCATTATCTCGAATATTCCGGCACCTTCCTCGCAAATGTATTCTCCGGGATCGGTGGTTTTAATGCAGTAAGTCCTCTAAAGATAATTGTCAAGCCGGTTGCGCATTTTATCGTCGATGGTATCCAATGGATAATCCCGCTCGATTTATGGGCGGCTCTATTATCGGTCGTTGTCGCGTTTGCTCTGCTTTTCGCTTCGCTTACATGGTTGGTCAAGTTAATGAAAACAGTCATCATAGGAAAGATCGAGCGGCTTCTGCATGACTACCTTTTCGTCAACGCTCGCCGGAGTTTCATTCTTGGTTTGATCTTCACGGCGATAATACAATCGAGTTCGGTCGTAACGTCGCTTGTGATCCCTCTGGTCGGCGCAGGGATACTATCAGTCGAGCAGATATTTCCATATACACTCGGTGCCGATATCGGAACAACAATAACCGCAATGCTGGCCGCCCTTATTACACAGAGTCCGGTCGGTATAGCGACCGCTTTCGTCCACCTGCTTTTCAATATCTCCGGGGCAATAATCTGGTATCCCCTTCGGAAAGTCCCGATAACGATAGCCAAAAAGATCAGCGATGTCGTTGCGCGCAGACGCTGGCTTGCAATAGTTTTCGTGCTCGGCCTGTTCTTTGGCCTGCCACTATTTTTGATTTTTATCACAGGAGGATTTTAGATGTTTAAACAGTTCTTATCGCTATGGAATAATGATGACTTACTCCGGCAAGCCTTTGCCGACATAACGGACATGATGAAACTGGCAAAGGAGTTTTTCTGCAGGGCGGCGGCACCACTTTTCCTCGGTGAACCCACCGACAAACAGTCGATATACGACACTGACAAGAAGATAAACGTCTTTCAGGTCGATGTTCGAAAAAAGGTTCTGGAACACCTGTCGATCTCACCGCAGGAGGACACAACGGCAGCCCTCGTGCTCATCACCATTGCGGTCGATGTCGAGCGCCTCGGCGATTACTCGAAGAATTTCTTCGAGCTGTGGGAGCTTTACGGAAACCGATTCAGCTCACATCCGATTATCGAAAAACTTCGAGAGGTCAATAAGAACATCGAGACGATATTCAATTTCACAATCGACTCCTTTCAAAATGCCGATTTTGACCTCGCACTTCGAGTTATGGATCTTCATATCGAAAACAGCGAAATCTGCGAAAATATTATTTCCTATATGATTACCGATGAGCTTAAAGCATCCGATTTGACATGCAACCAAAGGGTTCTTCTCGCCCTCGCAGCCCGTTATCTCAAGCGGATCAGCGCGCATCTTAAAAATATCGCAAGCTCGGTTGTGAACCCATTCGATAGGATCGGGTTCAAGCCATGCAGCGGCGAAGAACCTATCGATTTCGAAAACGATTAACCAAAGAAGAAGATCGAATATGGGAATTTTAACAATAAAAAACCTGACCCTCTCGCTCGGCGGAAAAAAGATACTCGATAACCTTAATATCGATCTGTGGGAAGGGCATATCCATGCCATCGTCGGGCCGAACGGCGCCGGGAAATCGACAACCGCATTCACGATTATGGGCCTCGAAGGCTTCCGCGATTTCGAGGGAGATATACTTTTCGATGGCCATTCCATCAAAAAAATGTCGATCGACGAGCGCGCCCGATTGGGGATAACCCTTGCGTGGCAGGAGCCGGCGAGGTTCGAAGGCTTTAAGGTTCGCTCCTTCATAAAGGCCTCGGCGAAGGACAAATCCGAGGCCTCGATCCGCGACGCCCTCGAAAAGGTGGGTATCGATCCCGATGAATATCTCGGAAGATCGATCGATAAAACCCTCAGCGGCGGCGAAAGAAAGAAGATCGAACTTGCATCGATTCTCGCGATGAAACCGAGACTGGTGATGCTCGACGAGCCGGATTCCGGCATCGACATAGCCTCTCTCCAAAAGATATTCGACGCTATAAAATATTTCAAGGATTACGGCGCGACGGTTATACTCATCACGCACAGTCTCGAGGTGCTCAAACACGCCGAGCATGCCTTTTTGCTCTGCAACGGAAGCGTGTTCGATAAAGGGGATGTCGCCTCGATTTCGGCATATTTCCACGACAAATGTATCCCATGCAAGCACAAGAACGATCCGATAATCGAAGGGGAGGCATGAAGATGGATGCAAACAAGCTTTACAAGATCGCCGGTATCGAATCGCTGCTTCACGACCCGGATGCGCCGCGCCTGACGATCGATCTCAATCGGGTCGTCGATAACAAGCTCGTTCCCGGCCTGAAGGTCTATACCGAAGAGATGGACGACGGCGTTCGCGTCGCGATCAATGTCCTCGACGACGCAGTGATAGAAAAGCCTATCCATATGTGCTTCGGCGTGTTGCACGACACCGCCGTCCAGCATATCATAATGGACATCCGCGTCGGCGCACGTGCGAAAGTCGATATTCTGGCACACTGCATCTTCCCGAACGCGGTCGATATTCAGCATATTATGGACGCAAAGATATCCGTCGGCGAGGACGCGCGATATTCATATTTCGAGAGGCACATCCATAGCCCGGAGGGCGGTATTACCGTTGTTCCGAAGGCAGAAATCGAGCTGGCCCCCGGCGCGCGATTCAAGACCGATTTCGAGCTTATCAAAGGTCGGGTCGGCACGATCGATATCGACTACAGCGCTACCTGCCGCGAACGCAGCGTCCTGGAGATGACAACCAAAATCGCCGGTCGCGGAAACGATTCTATCAAGATCAAAGAATCGTGTCGATTGGTCGGGGAGCACTCCGTCGGGGTTCTGACATCGAGGGTCGCCCTCCGCGACGACGCGCGCGCCGAGGTGTTCAACGTCCTCATCGCCGAGGCAGCATATGCCCGCGGCCACGTCGATTGCAAGGAGATCATTCAGGATCGGGCGAGCGCGAAGGCTGTCCCCATCGTCGAGGTGAAGAACTCCAAGGCGCATGTTACACACGAGGCCGCCATCGGGAGCGTCGATAGCAAACAGCTTCAAACCCTTCTATCGAGGGGACTTACGGAGGACGAGGCAGTCGATTTGATCATCGAGGGGCTGCTTTCGTAGATCGTCGGATGAACATCCTGCTCCACATATGCTGCGCACCCTGCGCAATAAAAACGGTCGAGGACCTTCGCGAAATCGGCCACGAGGTCACCGGTTTCTGGTTTAACCCATCGATCCATCCGTATGGAGAGTGGAAAAAGCGCCGCGAGGCCCTCGTGGAGCTTTCGGATAAAATCGATCTGCCGGTTATCTACGACGATGGATACGATCTCATCGAGAACCTTAAAATGCTTCTGTCGCAACCGGAATTCGGCAAAAGATGTCTCCTCTGCTATGCCGACCGATTGAATCGAACGGCGCAAAGGGCTGCCGCCGAAGGTTTCGACGCATTCACGACAACGCTTTTATATTCCAAATATCAGCTTCACGAACAAATCCTGGCGATAGCAGAAAAAGCCGCCATCGAGACGAACGCGAGCTTCTTTTACCGCGATTTTCGACCGTTGTGGGGAAGGGGAATCACGGCCAGCAAGAAGAT
>CAYNTG010000053.1:0-7811 GCA_964400105.1 uncultured bacterium | reverse complement strand
CTCCATGAGAAATCTTTGATCGAGAGCTTGAATCCGCTTTTGCCGAAGAAGAGGACGATCAGGCCGATGACCATCGCCATCCCCCTCGCGCAGACGGTTGCTATTGCCGCGCCCTCGACGCCGAGCTTCGGAAATGGGCCGTAACCCATGATGAGCATCGGATCGAGGATGATATTCAGGCCGGTGGAGAAGAGCAGGATAATCATCGGCGTTCTGGCATCGCCCGCCCCCTGGAGGATCGAATTGACGGATATGGAAAAGCTCAATCCCATCACTCCGATGAACATGATGCGGATGTATTTCACACCTAAAACCAGAACCTCGCCCTCCGCGCCAAGCAGCTCGAGTATCTGCGGCGCGAGAAACGTCCCGAAAAAGGCGACCAGAACCGACAGGCCAAGGGCGATGGTCAGGCTGGCGAACGCGGTCTCGGCCGCCTTGTCCATATCGCGGGAACCGACGAACCGCGCGATGAGCGCGCGCGTCGCAGTGCCGAGGCCGATGATGAACGTCATCATCACGAACATCACAATGCCGCTCATGCCTACGGCGGCCACGGCTTGCGCGCTTAGCTTCCCAACAAAGTAGATATCCACGAGATTGAAGAGGCTCTGGAGGCCCATCGAGACCATCATCGGCAAAGCGACGTGCCATATCGCCGGCAGAATCGGGCCTTCGACGATTTTCTCGCGGTGCTTCAGGTGCTTATCGATTATCCATCCTTCGCTATGCTCGCGCAGAACATGCCGTCCGTGCCGTGAAGATGCGGCCATGTTCGCACGATAGCGCCATCCTGGATTGACTGTGGAATTCCGGTTGCAACGCGGACAGGAGAGGCTCCAGCCGGAAGCGAATCGAGATGGCCTTCGCCCTCTTCAGGCTCTGTAGAGCATGAACAATAGACGAGCCGCCCACCAGGCTTTAGAAGCCGAAACGCGGCGGCGATAAGATCGTGTTGGATGGCGGCCATCCTCGATATATCCTCCGGTCGCCGGATATATCTTATCTCAGGATGCCTTCGAACGACACCGAGCGATGTGCAAGGCACATCGAGCAAGATGGCGTCGAAATATTTCGGCATCTCGAAATGGAGCGCGTCGGCGACGTGCAATTCGACATCCTCGGAGAGGCCGAGCCTTCGAAGATTATCCTCCACCATTGCCATGCGCGAACCGGAAATATCGATACCGTGAAGCTCGATATCCCCACCGGCGATCTCGGCGAGATGAGTAATCTTGCCGCCGGGAGCGCAACCGATCTCGAGGATCGTCTCGCCCGGCATCGGTGAAAGCAGCCATACCGGAACGCCGAAAGCCGGGTCCTGAATGCTGAATAATCCGTCGGCGAAACCAGTAAGTGCAGCCGGATCGCCGCAGTTTTCCACACTTAGATATTCGGGAAAATCGGACATCTGCATTGCCGAGATTTCCTTTTCCTTGAAATAAATCTCCAATTCCACGGCGGGCATCCTTCGGGAATTCGCACGAATCGTCAGGTTCGGTTCGCGGTTGTTGGCCGCAGAAAGCGATTCCGCAAACTCGACACCGTGCCGCGATATCCATCGATCGATCAGCCATTTCGGATGCGAATTCTCGATGGATATTCGGTCGATTTCGCTATCGAATGGACCGATCTTTGGAATATCGCCGACGACGATTCGGCGCATGACTGCATTTACAAGGCCCGACGACGACGATTTGCTCGAGATTTTCACAAGTTCAACAGCAGTCGAAACCGCAGCATGAGGAGGGATCTTCGTCATAAAATGGAGCTGCGCCACGCCGATTCGCAGAGCGTCGCGGACCGGATCGTCGAGCTTTTTCCCGATAACGAGCGAATCGACTATCACATCGATGTGGATCAAATTTCGGAGAACCGCCATCGTTATGGCATAGGCCAGCGCTCTGTCCCTCGATTCGAGTTTGGAATTCGCGAGAAGTTTTCGCAACACATCGTCGCCGTGTTCGCCGCGTCGAACGCCAGCGATAGCCTTGAGGGCGATATATCGGGCTTCGACGCCACGCTTGAATTTATTCATCGGATATAATCCTGTCTTGCCATGTTCCCCATTTCTGTCCGAATGGATCGAAAAAGTTTTCCTGACGCTCGATAAGAAGCTCCTCGCGCACATATCGAAGACCGAGTGCTTCCTCGATTGAAAAACCAGCCGCTTGCAAAAATTCGTTCGGGCGTCCGGAGCCTCTCGGATTGCATTGCAAAAGAAGCCACAACTCGAATTGGTCGCCTTTTTCCACAAAACGATGCCGGCGATATAGCTTTTTCAAGTCGATAGCCTTCTTGCGGCGCTCGAATGGGATTTCCGGTCGTTGCAAAATCTCGTCGAATAGAGTTGGAAGCTCCGGTTCGAGTTCCCGTGGAATAGCAACGTGAAAAAGCGCCACATCGATGACGTCGAAAAGGCTGGTTGACTTTTTAAAAATCTGCTTCGCATCCACAACCTGAAAACCCATCGGGAAATTATCTGAAAGCCCGGAGATAATGGAGCCGGTCGGATAGTTTAAAACCTCGATATCCATGTATTCGGCGCGGCTCTCGAAGCCGTTAGGCAGCGGTGGGCCGAATGCGATCCTCTGGTGCTGGTGATGTCCCTCAGAATACGCGACCTTCATTCCGCTTCTTTTGATAGCGCGTCCGAGCGCTCTGGTTGTGTCGAGATGACCGAGCCAACGCATTTCGCCGGTTTTGGAATAACGCACGCGAATGTGATTGCTCATTGCAACGGCAGCAGAGCGGCTCTTTCTCGAACGGCGGCCATAACTCGAATCCTGATTTTTCAGGACGATATCGGAGTCAAAATTCGACACTGTGGAAAAATCGCATATCCCGCAATTCGCGCAGCCGCCACGCTCGAAACAGTTCGGCGAGTAATCGCCACGATATGCATTATCCCGCTCCGCAAGCAGATATTCCTTCGGCGCGCCCTTATACACGATATCCCACGACACAGGAGAATCCGGATCGATGGCCTCGGAGAAGGCGGCGATATCGAGACCGGCCTCCTCGAAGGCCTTCTCCCAAATATTCGCGTCGAAGCTCTCGCGCCACGCATCGAAACCGCCGGTCTCCCTCCATACCGCTTCGATTACATTCGCAATCTCGCGATTGCCGCGCGACAACGCCGCTTCGATACGCGAAAGGAATACATTTCGACCGGATATATTTATCCGGTTACGACGAAGCTCCTGTCGAACGAGTTCCAGTTTGCGCTGGATTTCGGATGGCGCGTCCTGAGCCTCCCATGCAAAAGGCGTGTGCGCTTTTGGCACGAATGGCGATAGTGAGACATGGATCCTGGCGCGGTATTTCCGCGCGATAGAGTCCGCGTGGCGACAAAAATTCCCGATAGCAACAACGTCCTCGTCGGTTTCCGTGGGAAGCCCGACCATAAAGTAGAGCTTGATGGTGCGCCATCCTGCTGCAAAAACACGCTCGATCGTTTTGAAAAAAAGATCCTCGTCGATTCTCTTGTTTATCACGCCGCGAAGCCTCTCCGTAGCAGCCTCCGGGGCGAGTGTGATCGACGATTTTCGCACATTCCCGAGGACATCGAGAGCTGCGCCGTCGAGGTGCTCCGGTCTAATGGACGGAACCGAGACGCTGAAATGGTTCGTCTCCGAGGAAGGTCCGAGACGCGCGAGAAGCGAACCGATATTGCCGTAATCGGTCGTGGATAGCGAGAGCAAGCCGATCTCCTCCAAGCCGGTTTTCTGGAGCGCCGTGTCGATCTCCTCGATCACGGATTCGATGTCCTTTTCGCGGACAGGTCGGTAGATCCAACCAGCGGAACAAAACCTACAACCGCGACCACAACCGCGCATGATCTCGATGCTGAGGCGGTCGTGAATCGCTTCGATCCACGGGACTATCGAGCTTGGAACGAAATCCTTATTCGAGATATCCGCGACCTCGATGGAGCGAACGGGATAAGGCGCTTCCGGCAAAGGATTGAAGGACTCGAATCGCCCTCCGCTACATTTAACCTCATATAAAGCAGGCACATAGACCCCGCGCATACCGGAGAGTTCGCGTAAAATTTCACTTCGCGAAAGCTCCGAGGTTCGGATTTTTTCGAGGATATTCGGCAGAATCTCCTCGCCATCGCCGAATACGATCATATCGAAAAATGGCGCCATCGGTTCCGGGTTGAAGATACACGGCCCTCCGGCTATAACGATCGGATCGTCCTCATTACGGTCCTTCGAGCAAATCGGGATTCCAGCCAGATCGAGCATCTCGAGGACATTGGTGAACGATAGCTCGTATTCCATCGAGAAGCCGAGCACATCGAAATCCGCGAGCGGCGTCTTCGATTCCAGCGAAAACAGAGGGATATTCCTTTCGCGAAGAAGAGTGATCATATCCTGCCACGGGCAGTAAGCCCTTTCACAGATCAGGTCTTTGCCGGCATTTACCGCGCTGTATAAAATTCGACCCCCGTGGTGGCTGACACCGACTTCATAGACCTCCGGGAAGCACAAACAAAATCGCAACATCCCATTGCGAAAATCCTTTTTAACCTCACCAACCTCGCCGCCGATATACCTCGCGGGTTTTTGCACCAATGGAAGCAAGGGCGATATTTTATTCCATAATTTATTCATATTTAACGAGTTAAAAAAATCGCCCGGACTCCGAACGATTCCCTTTCAGGTGTAACGAGATTGCTATCCGATCTATATTATACCTTTTTAATTCTCAGTTTATTCCCTTCGACCGACTCGACAACCACCTCCATGCCGGGTTTAAGCTCCTCGCCAGTTGCCGCCCAAAGCTCACCGTGAATATTGATATAGAAATTGCTCGATCCGCTAACGGCCTTTTCCGCAACTATTCCATGCTCACCGACCATCCCATCTCGACCGGAAACCGGTTTCGAGACTACAGCCTGCACGGCTTTGAACAGAACGAAGATAATAATAAGCGACATCACCGCAACGGTTGGAATTATGACCTCCCACGAAATCGTGAAAAGCGATGGGTTCCCGCTCGTAAGTAAAAAACTTCCTGCCAACATAGAAACAACACCTCCAGTTGTTAATAAGCCGAATGTGACCGTCAAAGCCTCGGCGACGAATAAGCCGATTGCCAAAATTATAAAGGCAATCCCCACATAGTTGAACGGCAATATCTGGAACACATAAAGCGCAAGGAGAAGGGCAATCACGCCGACTACACCCGGAAGAATGCCGCCGGGATTCTGCAGCTCGAGATATATTCCGACGATGCCGAGCATCATGAGTAGATAGGCGACGTTCGGGTTCAGTAACGTGAAGAGAAAATCCTCGACGCTCGTCATCGGACGCTCGTCGGATCGAGGGTGCGAAAGTTCGAGTGTGTCGGCCTTTTCCGGGCCGTAGGCGAAACCGTCGAGCTTTTCGAGCAGGTCATCGACATCCACTGCGATAAGATCAATCACATTCATCTCCAAAGCCTCGTTCTCCGTGATGCTCTCCGAATCATGAATAGCCTTTTCCGGCCATTCATCGTTACGCCCCCGTTGTTTCGCAATCGATCTCACATTGGCGACCGCATCGTTGGCAACCTTTTCCATCATCGCAGCGGAAGAATCCGCTTTGCCGGCGCCGCCCATCATACTTACCGGATGTGCCGCACCGATGCGCGTTCCCGGCGTCATTGCGGCAATGTCGGCGGAATAGGTTATAAATACACCGGCGCTGGCCGCACGACCGCCCTGGGGATAGACATAAACCACAACCGGAATATTCGAGGCCATGATAGCGCGCGTAAGGTCCTCCGTGGAGGACATAAGACCTCCAGGCGTATCGAGGAGGATAACAATGCACGGCGCGTTCTCATCCTCGGCATCCTCGATATTCCGTATGATATATTTCGAGCTAACCGGATTGATCGCGCCGTCTATGGTGATTATCGGCACCGTCTGAGCGGCGGCAACCGTGGCAAACGCCAATAATATAATGTATAGTTTTACTCGCATCTCTCTAATATAAGACTAATTAAATATATTTTCAATAAAAAAAAAGGGAGTCCAAAAAGGACTCCCTAAATTTCGCTTTAATTCGATACTGCGCTATTTCATCAGGATGGCGCGCTTCTTGTCCATGAAGCCGTTCGCCTTGATCGAATAGAAATAAACGCCGCTCGATAGTTCGCGTCCCATATCGTCGCGACCATTCCAGATAAGACGCTTGTAACCGGCGGTCTGGTGCTCATCGACTAGGGTAGCGACCTTCTGGCCGAGGATGTTCGTAATCTCGACATGAACCTCGGCATCCTCCGGGATGCCATACTGGATTGCCGTCGTGGCATTGAACGGATTCGGACTGTTCTGCGAGATGAAATAATCCACAGGTAATTTATGCTCGTTGTCATCGATGCCCAACCCGGAAGGATCATACCTCTGCAACCAAACCGTATCCATCAACGCACCGCCAATCGTTGCTGGATCGGGCCATGTTCTGGCGCTGATGCCAAATTCACCCCGGGTGCCATCACCACCAATCTCATCCTCGGTATCCCAGACATAAACGACAACCGAATCGACATCGCAATCGAAAACCATGTCGCCGGATAAATCGGGTTCCTTGAAACCGCCGGTATTGATCAAGGCGATCAAATACGAGAAAAAATAGGTATTCCCCTGTTCCGTAACATGAACATCGGTCCATGCCGACCATGTCGATGTGGCGGCGTCCCACATCCGGGCTTTCCAATAGACACCGTTGGTGCAACAGCACGTGGTATAATAAGGCGGAATCTGAATTTCCGTTCCGGTAACGGAATCGCTGTGCAACCAATCCGTTGCCGTCATGCTATCGGGATTTGAACCATCACCATCGGCAATGGCGAGAAGAGAGTCGATCGTCTTGGGATATGGAAGAGTGTCAGGAAATGCGTAATGTTCCTCGGGCGTAAGGCAATCCGGGCAGCAAGACGTATCCTCAGTAGCGCTCGAAGGCGAAAGGTCGGCATGATAATCCGTATCGTTAATTATAATTAACCAGATCGTTTTGCCGGTGCAGGGATCGCAAGGCTCCCGTGCATCCGACAATGCGATGCCGAATCCTATAAGTAATAAAAAAATTGCTGTCGGGCTAAGTCTTTTACTCATTATTATTTCCGCCAATCTATGCCAGCGTTACCGATACTCCAACAATCGAGAAGTTACCGGGAAAACAAACTGGGTAGAGCTTAATATTATAATGTATGAATAAGATCGCATTTTCAATAAAAAAAAGGGAGTCCAAAAAGGACTCCCTAAATTTCGCTTTAATTCGATACTGCGCTATTTCATCAGGATGGCGCGCTTCTTGTCCATGAAGCCGTTCGCCTTGATCGAATAGAAATAAACGCCGCTCGATAGTTCGCGTCCCATATCGTCGCGACCATTCCAGATAAGACGCTTGTAACCGGCGGTCTGGTGCTCATCGACTAGGGTAGCGACCTTCTGGCCGAGGATGTTCGTAATCTCGACATGAACCTCGGCATCCTCCGGGATACCATACTGGATTGCAGTCGTGGCATTGAACGGATTCGGACTGTTCTGCGAGATGAAATAATCTGCCGGCAGCTTCGGTGTGTTGTCGCCGATGCCGATATCGCCTTGATACCTCTGCAACCAAACAGTATCCGTTATAGTGGCTGCTGCTATATCCGAAAATGTAAATACGGTATTAAGAATGCCGAATTCTCCCTGAGTGCCATCGCCGCCCGGCTCATTCTCGCAATCCCAGACATAAACGACAAGCGAATCGACATCGCAGTCGAATTCCATGTTAGCGCTGTAATCTGGTAGCTTAAAATTATCTAAT
>CAYNTG010000052.1:2028-15058 GCA_964400105.1 uncultured bacterium | reverse complement strand
AAAATACGACCAAACCGGCTACATGGGAAAAGCTTACCCGACGGAAGCCTTCTTCCCATCGTGGAAAACGCCTATCGATCATCCGCTGACGAAGGCCGGAATCGCCGTGGCTACCGAGGTTTTAGGAAAATCGCCGGTAGTCGATAAATGGGTTTTTTCCACCAACGGCGTTTCTATCGCTGGAAGGCACGGCATCCCGGCTATCGGATTCGGCCCCGGAAACGAGGTTGCGGCACACGCGCCGAACGAGATGGTCTCGATCGATCACCTGAGAAAGGCGTCCGGCTTCTACGCCGCGCTTCCGTTTTTCCTCGAAAAGGAGCTGACGAAATGAATGGACTTATCGGAAGAGATTTAATTACATTCGACGACTGGACGCTCGATGAAATAAACGCCGCTATCGATCTCGCTATCGAGCTTAAAGCGCGCCGCCGCGCGGGTGAGATAACCGACTGGCTGAAAAATAAGACCCTCTTTATGATATTTTTCGAGCAATCCACGCGGACGCGCAACTCGATGGAGGCCGCGATGACGCAGCTCGGCGGCCATGCCCATTTCCTCGACTCCGGCAAGATGCAGGTCTCGCACGGCGAAACGGCGCGGGACACAGGGCAGGTCCTCTCGCGCATGGGCGAGGGGATCGCTATTCGCAATTGCTTTCACGGCATCGGAAACGGATATATCTCCGAAATCGCCGCCGAATCGAGCGTTCCGCTCATCTCGATGCAGGACGATATCTACCATCCGCTTCAGGCCATCGCAGACCTGATGACCGTTCGCGAGAAATTCGGCGAGAACCTATTTGGCCTGAAGGTAGCGATTAGCTGGGCATATGCAACCTCTCACGCCAAACCGCTTTCCGTGCCACAGTCGCAGGCGTTGCTTTTCCCGCGATACGGGATCGACGTCGCTATCGCCAACCCGCCGGAATTCCCGCTTATGAGGAATATCATCGAAAAGTCGAAGGCGAACGCAACTGCAAACGGTGGCAGCGTAACAGTTTATAATGATATGGACGATGCGATACGCGATGCGGACATCGTGATTCCCAAAAACTGGGGCGGGTTCGGCTTTTTTGAGAAATTCATCGACGACGACGAGCACCGCCAAATCATGAAGTCGAACCTCGAACTTCACCACGACTGGATTTGCGACGAGCGAAGATTCGCGCTGGCCAAACCGGATGCGAAGATAATGCACGCGCTTCCAGCAGATCGCGGAAACGAGATCACCGACCGGCTTCTCGACGGCGAAAACTCGATTATCTACGACGAAGCGGAAAACAGGCTCCACACGGCGAAAGCCCTTCTGGCACTCACGATGGGACGAATCGAATGAGCCTGAAGGCGAAATACGTCTGCTCCGAGTGCGGGCGAGGTTTTGACATCTCGCCAAAGCTGATGCTTTGCCCGGATTGCTCGAAGGATCGCCGGCCGGATCGACCGCTTCGCGGTATCCTCGATGTCGTATATGAGGGCGCGTTCGACGGTGAGCTTGTCGATCCGATTCAAATGCTTCCGGTCGAACCGGAATTTTTCCCTAATATTCCTGTCGGAGGGACGCCGCTCTGGAGACCGGAGAGGCTGTGCGGTCGAACCGGTTTCGAGAATCTGCTTATAAAGGACGACTCGCTGAACCCGACCGGTTCGCTCAAGGATCGTGCGTCGTTCCTCGTCGCAGCGTTCGCTCGAAAGTTCGGTATCTCCGAGATAACCGTCGCCTCGACCGGTAACGCCGGTTCCTCGATGGCCGGAGTCGGCGCGGCGGCAAATCTTTCGATAACCGTTTTTGTGCCGAAGGACGCGCCGACCGCGAAGCTTGTTCAGGCGTTGCAATATGGCGCGCGCGTCGTGCGCGTCGATGGAAACTACGACATGGCATACGACCTCTCGATGGAGTATTCGGCGCGCACCGGCTCACTCAGCCGAAACACGGCGTTCAACCCGATGACTATCGAGGGCAAAAAGACGGCGGCTATTGAGATATTCATCGACCTCGGCCATTCGCCGGATGTCGTTTTCGTGCCGGTCGGCGACGGCGTCATTCTGGCCGGCATTTTCAAAGGCTTCGCGGACCTTCTTTCGATGGGATTTATCGAGAAAATGCCGCTCGTGTTCGCCGTTTTTGCCGATGGAAGCGACGCTATATGCCGCGCGATGGAGAGCGGCGATTTCGCCGATCCGATACGTTCCAGCACCATCGCAGACTCGATTTGCGTCGATGTCCCGCGCAACGGATACCGCGCTTTGAAATATCTTCGGGAATTTGGCGGTCAATGCGTTCGCGTTTTGGATGACGAAATTTTAGCGGCGCAGCATGAGCTTGCCATGCTCGCGGGTGTATTCGCGGAGCCTGCCGCCGCTGCCTCTTATGCCGGTTTCCTCAAATCCAAATCGAACATAGACCAAAGCGCCGAGACTGTTATCCTCATCACCGGAAACGGATTGAAGGACATCGATTCCGCAAAACGCGGCATAGATTTTTCGGAAAACGCGATATCGTCTATCGAGGAGATATTATGACCGTCGAGGGGATCGTTCTCGCCGCCGGATTCTCCAGCCGAATGGGAAGTTTTAAACCCGCGATGATGCTCGGCGAAAAATCGGTCGTCGAGAGAGCGATAGATTCGCTTTCGCCAATCTGCACAAAGGTATTTGTCGTCGGAGGCCACCGGATCGAGGAGCTTCGAGCTGCCGTCGGCGACCGCATCGATGCGGAGATTCTGTTCAATCGAGATTTTGAAAAAGGGATGTTCACCTCGGTGAAGACCGGCGCGAGGGCGGTTTCCGCCGAAAGGGCGCTGATACTTCCGTGCGATATCCCAACGGTGAAGGTGCAGACCTGCCGCGAGATTCTCGAAATCGAGGCGGATATCGTCGTTCCGAAATACCGGGGCCGAAAGGGGCATCCGGTGGCGCTCTCGAAAAAGATAATTCCCGATCTACTTGGCAGACCGGACGATTTTAACCTGCGGGATTTTATTCGCGAAATCGGCTTAGAAACGGTCGAGGTTGACGACGAGGGTATTTTATTGGATATGGATGTTTGGGAAGATTTTGAAATTTTAAAGAGGAAGATATGACGAAACCTATCGCCGATTCTATTATTAGAGTCGATGCTCTCGACAAGTGCTCGGGCCGAACCCGCTACATCGCGGATATGCATTTCGAGGGCGAGCTTTTTGCGATAACGGTGCGGTCGGATCGTCCGCGCGCGCGGATATTGGGAATTAATATTCCACCGTTGCCGGAGGGCTATTTTATCGTCGATAAGAGCGATGTTCCGGGCAGAAATCGCGTGCGTATCCTCGTCTATGACCAGCCGTTTTTTGCGGATGAGGTGGTCAACTATATCGGCGAGCCGATTATGCTCGTCGTCGGACAAAGCCGCGATAAGCTTCTCGGAATTGCATCGCAAATCGAGATAAAATACGAGGATATCGAGCCGATCTATTCCATTGAAGATGCAGCGTCCGGCGAAAAGCCGCCGCTCTACGGCGACGATAACCTTTTCGTCGATTATATCACCGGCAAGGGGGATGTCGATGCCGCGTTTAAAAACGCCGCAAGGATAATCGAGGGCGAGTATCGCACCGGCTATCAGGAGCAGATGTATCTGGAGCCGCAGGGGGTGGCCGCGACATATGAAAACGGCAAGATCACGGCATACGGATCGATGCAGTGCCCTTATTATGTGAAAAACGCGCTCATCGAGGCGTTCGGATGGGACGCAGATCGTATTCGCGTCGTTCAAACCACGACCGGCGGAGCCTTCGGCGGAAAGGAGGATTATCCATCGCTTATATGCGGACAGGTTGCTTTTGCGGCTTATAAGACAGGTCGGCCGGTCAAGATGATATTCGACCGAACGGAGGATATCCGTGTTACCCCGAAGCGCCATCCATCTATAGTTAAACACCGCACGGCTATCGGTTCCGACGGATGCATCTCGGCGATTGAGATCGATGTTGCCTTTGATGGCGGCGCTTATGCCAGCCTATCGGATGTCGTGCTTCAGCGCGGAATGTTCACGGCCACCGGCGTCTATAATTTTCCCAATGTGCGAATTCGCGGGAAGGCATACGCGACGAACACCGTTCCGTGCGGTGCGTTTCGAGGCTTTGGCGCGCCGCAGACGCTCTTCGCTCTCGAGATGCATATGGATAAAATCGCTCGAAAATTAGGGCGCGATGTCGTCGATTTCAAGCGAGAATATCTTTTGAAAAAAGACGATAAAACCTGCACCGGTGGCGAGGTCCACGGCGAGGTCAAGATGAACGAGATGACCGAGACCGCGCTCGATATGTCCGATTACTATAAAAAGAAGCGCGAATTCGCCGGCGACGACGGACGTTTTCGTCGGGGAATCGGCCTCTCGAACCTGATTCACGGCTGCGGATTTACCGGGATGGGCGAGCAGATAATCAGCGGCGTCGCAAAGCTGCGCCGCATCGGGGACGGATCGGTCGAGATTCTCATATCCAACGTCGAGATGGGCCAGGGCGAGCAGACGGCGATGCGAAAGATCGTGGCGAAGACGCTCGACATCGGAATCGAAAGGGTTATCTGCCGCAACCCGGATACCGATCGCGTGCCGGACACCGGCCCGACGGTCGCCTCCCGCACGACGATGATCGCCGGAGGCCTTCTCGAAAGCGCCGCTCTGGAGCTGAAAGCGCGATTGAACGAACCGGGCGTTATAGAAATTTCGCGAACATATAAACATCCCGCGTGGGTAAAATGGGACCAGAAAACGCTCAGCGGCGACGCATACCCGGAATATTCGTGGGGTGTGAACGTCGTCGAGGTGAAAGTCGATACGGTGACATTCGAGATAGAGATAATGAAGGTGTGGGCGGTTTTCGATGTCGGAGCTGCTATCGACGAGCGAATGCTTCGCGGTCAGATAGAGGGTGGCATAGTGCAGGGTTTGGGATACGGCTCCATCGAGGTGATGCGCTCCGTGCGCGGAAGGATTTATCAGGACTCCGTAACCGATTATATGATTCCCACCGCGAGCGATATTCCGCCAATCGAGAGCCGGCTTGTGAATAATCCTTATGAAATGGGGCCTTTCGGTGCGAAATGCGCAGGCGAACTTACTATGGTCGGCGGCGCACCGGCACTCGCCTCGGCGGTTGGGAACGCTCTTAAAATCGAGGTTAGCGAGATTCCGCTGACACCCGAATCTCTGATGCTGGAGTTATCAAATGAAATTTAGCTTTACATTAAACGGCGAAAGGGTCGAGGTCGATTGCGACCCGATGCGCCGCCTCCTCGACATCGTTCGCGAGGATTTTGACCTGACCGGAACGAAGGAGGGTTGTGGCGAAGGTGAATGCGGCGCATGCTCGGTTCTTCTCGATGGGAAAAATGTCAATTCTTGTCTCGTGCCGGTTTCCGCCGTCGATGGGCGCGAGATCACGACGATCGAGGGGATTGGGAATACTGCCGAGTTCGAGACGATCTCGAAGGCGTTCGCCGAGGCGGGCGCGGTTCAGTGCGGCTTCTGCACACCGGGGATGATAATCGCGTCGGTGGCTTTGCTTCGGATGAATCCAGCGCCGTCGCGCGAAGAGGTCCGCGAATGGCTTTCCGGAAATCTGTGCCGCTGCACCGGAATGAATATGATAATCGAGGCGGTGCTGCTTGCGTCCGAGAGGGGGAGTGGGATATGGCGATAGTCGATATGCCAAAAAGCTTTGCCGAGGCGCTCCGCATCCGTGCTGAGAAGCGCTCCGTTCCTTTTGCCGGAGGAACGGACCTCATGGTCAAGCACCGTCGGTGCTATTGCACCTCGCCGGATTTTGGCGTGCCTCTTCTTCTCCTGAACCGGATCGAGGGGATTCGCGGCATCTCCGACAAAGTCGATTTCGTTCAAATCGGTGCGGGAACCACGCTCACCGGGATTCTCGAAAGCGAAATCGCGCCGAAACCGCTCCGCGCGGCGATAGCGCGTATGGCATCCGTTGCCACGAGGAATATCGCGACGATCGGCGGAAATATTTGCAATGCATCACCCGCCGGAGATACACTTCCTCCGCTCTATGCGATGGACGCGGAGGTTGTTCTTGAAAGCGTTCGAGGTGAGCGCGTTATTCCGATAGACGAATTTATCGAGGGTGTCGGCAAGATAGATCTTGCACCGGACGAACTTCTTCGCGAAATCCGTATTCCCAAAATGGATTTCAATAAATTCGATTATAAAAAGGTTGGAACGCGCCGCGCGACGGCGCTGTCAAAGCTATCATTTATCGGCCTCGCAAGGATCGAGGATTCCAAAATCGCGGATATCCGAATCGCATTCGGCGCGGTCGCGCCGACGGTCATTCGGTCGAGGGAGATCGAGAAGAGTATTATTGGGATGGAAGTCGCGGAATCGTATTCGGTTTTCAAAAGGGCTATCGAGGGCTATTCCGCGCTCATCCGCCCGATAGACGATCAGCGCTCGACGGCGAATTATCGAAAAAAAACGTGCTTACGCTTATTAGAAAAATTTATAAAGGAGCTGAAATGAAAAGGGATTCTTTAAATACTTCAATGGTAATCCTGTTCTTAGGTGCGCTTTGGGGTTTAGCCGAGGCAACATTGGGATATGTCCTGCACCTTATTCCAGTGCCGGGCATCGCCGGTATGGTTATGTTCCCGATCGGTTTTTATTTTATGCTGAAAGCCTATAATTCGACCGGCAAAATCGGCTCGATCTTCGGTGTGTCTGCTATTGCAGCGGGGATAAAGCTTGTCGATCTTCTGTTGCCGATTATGCCGTCCAAAGCGCTCAATCCGGCGATGTCGATCCTTCTCGAGGGCGCTTTTGTAATGGGATTCGTCCTTATCGTCGATGTTCGCAAAAGCTCGTTATTCGTTCCGCAGGTGCTCGGTTTAAACCTCGCGTGGCGCGTGATGTTCATCGTTGCGCAGTATCTTATCTTACCGCAAAGCGGCTTGTTCCAAGCCCCAACGAGCGTTCTGATCCAGTTCCTCGCGCTCGACACGATAGTGAGCGGCGCGATAATCTCGATATATCTGAGGTCGAGAGGGAAATCGAGGAGCATGGCAACTATTTCCACCGGAAAGTTAGTCCCAATCGGCATCCTATCGCTGATTCTGGCGGTCGGTGCGGAGGTCGGGTTCGGTCTTTTATGATGTCGCTTCTCGATCGGCTTATTGCGGAGATAGAGGATTCGCCCGTCTCCGATGTGATTATCGGTATCTACGCGACGCTCGTATGCGGCGAGCGATGCGGGCTTTCGAGCACCCTTCGATATGGGATCCGTCCACACAGGCCGGTGCAAAGCTGCGGCGAACTCACCAAAGAATCTACCGCCGGGCTTGCGAAGTTGGTGAAATCGGATTACCTGATCGAGGCAGCTATAGGAATGGCGGCGATAAATGCTTCATTGCCAACCGACTCGATTCGCGGCCCGATCCTAAACGCAAAGGACTTGATATACGAAAAGGGAGAGGGTAGAACGGTCGGCGTTATCGGCCATTTCCCTTTCGTCGAACAAAATCACCCTTTCGCCGAGCTTATCGTTTTCGAAAAATTCCCGACCAAGAACGATCTTCGAGAGAGCGATATCCCTGAGCACATCCCGCGCGCCGATGTCGTCGCACTCACCGCCACATCGATTCCGAATCACACATTCGGGAGCATTATGGAACATGTGCGCGAAGATGCCTACGTTGTTATGCTCGGTCCGACGACGCCCCTATCGCCGATCCTATTCGATTACGGCATCGACGCGATCTCCGGATCGATTGTCCGTGACCGCGAGTTGGTTACGCAGCAGGTGAAGGAGGGTATCTCGTTCAAGAATATCGAGGGCACCGATAAAATCACGATTTTCCGGGAGGATTATGCACGTTGATGTTTTCGCGAAAGCCGCAGAAATGAAGCGCTCCGGCGCGGAGTTCGTTCTGGTGACGGTGGCCGGTTTCGAGGGATCGTCTCCGGGACATTCTGGCGCGAAGATGATCGTCACTTCGACGGAATCTATCGGCACCGTCGGCGGCGGAACGCTGGAACGAATGTCGATCGATCTCGCGAGAAGGCTTCTCGTCGAAAGGCGATGTGCTCTCGATACATTCGACCTCGGCGGAAGCGATTCGAGCGCCACGCCGACCGGCATGATTTGTGGCGGCTCGGCGACACTCTTTTTCGAGTATTTTCCACCCGCCGAACGCGCATATATATGGGGCGGCGGACATATCGGCAAATCGCTACGAGATTATCTTCGGCTGATCGGTTTCGATGTTACGATAATCGACGATAGACCGGCGATAATCGATTCGATGAGCGGCGCGGCTATACTATCCGAATTCGATGCATTCGACGAGCCGATTCGCGAGGATGCTTTCCATATCATCGCAACATACGGTCACGAACACGATTATGTCGTTTTGAAGAAGATATTCGCTTCAAATTGGGCACCGCGCTACGTCGGCCTCGTTTCCTCCATTAAGAAGCGCGAGGTCTTGATCGAGCGCCTCATTAGCGAGCTTTCGAAGCCGTTAAATCTCGATTTATTATTTACGCCGGCCGGTCTCGATATCGGCGGAGAGACGCCCGACGAAATCGCGCTCTCCATCGCATCGGAGGTTCAGGCGGTTCGATATGGCAAAACAGGCCTAAAACATCTTCGCGACCGATGATAACGATAATCGTCGGCGCGCTCGATTCCGGTAAATCGACAAAAATGACGGAGATATTCCGGCAAAAGGGTGGCGACGGTTTCGTCTCGTCGAAGCGATTCGACGGCGAAATTTTCACCGGATACGACCTCGTTCGTCTCACGACCGAAGAGCGGATTCCACTCGCGAGAGTTTTACCGTCAAGAATCGACGGTTTCGAATACGGACGATTCATTTTTTCAAAAAAGGCGTTCGATTATGCAGAGCGAATATATCGCGAGATTATCGCCGCGCGGTCGTCGCCGATCTTTATCGACGAAATCGGTCGTATAGAACTTGACGGCCGGGGTTTTGATAATATCTTTCGACGGTTAGTTTTATCGGAAGCGGAAATCTATTTCTGTGCGCGAGATGCCTTCCTCGAAAAGATCGTCGAGGCCTATCGCATCCGCAATCCGCGAATTCAGATCATCTTACAAGGAGGAAACATATGATAGACCTTACGATAAACGAAGAGCAGATCGAACGAACCGTGCAGCGTTGCCGCGAGCGCGGTATCGTTATTCCCACTTTCGCCCAGATGAAAAATCCCGAACTGGTGCCGGATTAAATCGCTAAAGACCTCGAGTCGATCGGCCTTTGGGATGTTCACCCGCGAAATCTTTTTCGCATAACATGGAAAAACGAGCCGGTGCCAAATGGCGGCGGCTACGGCGGCGTGAATTATATGGTCCTTCCGCCGGAGCTTACCGGCGTGAAGGCGAAGATCGTCGCTCTCGTCGGGAAATGGTTCCCGACCGGCGCGCACAAGGTCGGCGCGACATTTGGATGTATCGTGCCGCGCCTCGTTACCGGCCAGTTCGACCCAACGAAACAAAAAGCGGTTTGGCCGTCGACCGGGAATTACTGCCGTGGCGGGGCATATGTCGCGGCGCTGCTCGGTTGCGAGTCGATCGCCATCCTCCCGAAGGAGATGTCCCCCGAGCGGTTCGAGTGGCTGAAAAAGGTCGCCGGTGAGGTGATCGCTACACCCGGTTGCGAAAGCAATGTCAAGGAGATATTCGACAAATGCTGGGAGCTTCGCAAAACCCGCGACGATGTCGTCATATTCAACCAGTTCGACGAGTTCGGTAACCACCTTTGGCACTACCACGTTACCGGTGGCGCGATGGAGGAGGTCCTCGCAAAGGAGATGTCCGACACCGATTCGTTCGCAGGCGTGGTGCTGACCTCCGGCTCCTCCGGAACGATGGGATGCGGCGATTACCTCAAGAAAAAATTCCCGGCTTCGAAGATCGCCGTCGGCGAGGCGCTTCAGTGTCCGACCATGCTTTTAAACGGATTCGGCGGCCATCGGATCGAGGGGATAGGCGATAAACATATCCCATGGATACACAACGTCCGTAACACCGACATGGTCGTCGCAATCGACGATGTGAGGACTATGCGCCTGATGCGTCTTTTCAACGAAAAGGTGGGCCGCGATGCTCTCGAGTCGAGTGGCGTGGATAGTGAAATCGTCGATAAACTCGATCTTCTCGGTATCTCATCGATAGCGAATATGATCGGCGCGATTAAATTTGCAAAGTATTACGAACTGGACGAAAGCGACGTTGTTTTCACCGTTTTCACCGACTCGATGGAGCTTTATAATTCGCGTATGCGCGAATCTCGCGAGGCCGATGGCGATTACACCACGACGAACGCAGCCGTCGATTTAGATATGCTGATGAATACGACCTGCGAAAACACGCTCGAACTCGATCACTACGGCAGAAAGCGCATACATAATCTGAAATATTATACCTGGATCGAGCAGCAGGGCCGCGACCTCGCCGAGCTGAACGCCCAGTGGTCGAGCAAGACCTACTGGAGCGATATTCAGTCCAGCGCCGACGACATCGACGAGGCGATTACCGGGTTCAACGAGCGACTTAAGCGGTAGGATCGCAGATGGGGCCTCGCCCTTACGGTTATTTCAGATACACGACGCGTTTCGCAACAATGGGTTGCAACCCATTGTTGCCGTCGATTTTCGCCCGGACGAAATATACGCCGGAGCCGACGGAGGCGTCCGGTTGCCAGATTACCGGCGTCGGCACGACCTGCTGGTTTTCAAAATCGCAGGTCGGCACTGGCAGGTCGGCCATCAGATGTCCGCATATATCGAAAATCTCTATTCTGACCGGACGGGCGCCGACGGCAATCGAGATCGTTACCGCCGAGTTAAATGGGTTGGGATAGGTGGAGAGGGTGAGATTTTCGGGACGCGTAATAAATTCCTCTATGCCTGTGGGGTCGAATAGCGCGACATCGAGCGGGCCGTGGCCGGTGTCATGTCGTGTTACCGGGGTCAGCGACATTGTAACCCGGTCGATCTGCACGATCTCTATCCACGATGAATCCACCGAGGGCGCGAATATATAGCTGTCGAACGCGGCAAGCCCGACGATTCCCGTGCCGGAAAGTGCGTTTCCCGTGTCGTCGGAGTCCATGAGCAGTTCGTGGGTTTCGCCGTCGTATGCCAGAAGGCGACCGCTTCCGTATGCTCCCCAAATCGATGTCGCGGAATATATTATGCCGGTCGAGCGGTCGAGCGCGAGGCGTTGCGGCGATCCGCCGACAACTATCGAATCGACGACCGCGAACGACGCCGGATCGACGATATACACGATACCGAACGTCGAAACATAGTCCCCGGTGCATACGATGTGAAGATTGCCGTCGGGACCGCCGATAATCTGTTGCGGGTTGATTCCGAGGGTAATATAATCGATCGGGACGCCGCTCGAATCGAGCCGCCAAAGTTCGCCTTCGCCATAGACAAAGCTTATCGGATCGAGATTTCCGGCGGTAACATAGATATAATTCGAATCTGCGAACACGCCCTGAGGACCGAGGCAGAACGAGTCGGTCGCGGTAACCGAGCCGCTCGCTATGTCTATTATTCCTATACCTCCTGAAACCCAGAGCGAAGTGATTATCCTTCCGTTTTCCTCGAACATCAGATACGGATTCGAGCCGAGTGGAAGCGAGTATTCATCTACAACCGAGCCGGTCGATCCGGAGACCGATATTTCCTGAATCTTCGCCGAACCGGAGGCGACGACCAAAATCCTTCCATCGCTTCCGATCATGATCTGGTTCGGCATCGATCCGACCGTGCAGATATTATTTGTCGGCGCGGAGAGCCACTCTCCCGCGCTAATCGTTTCTCCAAACGAATTGAGAACGACATAAGAAGGTTCCGCAAAAATCGCGTTTGAAAACGTGATTACAACCGCCAATAAAATCGAAATTGCCCTGATGTTCATATCGTATCCATTTCTTAAAAAGAGTATTTTATATCGATCCCGAAACGCCAGCTTCTACCGGGCATCGGGAATCCATTCAGTATCTCATAATCCTCGTCCATCGCGTTTTGAATCTCGATTCGGAGCGCCGCGTCGATCGGGCCGATTTCTTTGGTATATTCGATGAAGGCATCCCAAAGCTCGTATGCCGCCGTCCATTTCGTGTTCGCCGGAAGCGTATATCTTTCCCCGACCATCGTCCCGTTTAATCCGGCGGTTACGCCGAATTGCATTACCTTGAAACCGACCCGCTGAGAATATCCCGGTTTGTATGGAATCCAAAGCGAATCGATTGCGCGGTCGTCCGATCGGTGGATCGGCGTCATCGTCGTGTTCGACCATGAAAGCTCTATCGCATCGAAAATCCTGGCGCGAAAGCGATCCTCACGTCCGCGCGTCTCCTCTCGCGCAAAGTTTTGCGGTCGATATAGGCCATCGAAATCCCTCTTCCAAACGATGACCGAATCGATCGTTCGGGTGAAAAAATCGATGCCCCCATAAATATTCACCCATGAATTTTCGTAGTTCAGCGATGTTGAGATATGGCGCTTGAACGACGTCTCCGGTGCGAGATCGGGATTGCCCTCCGCAAATGCGTCCCGAATCCAATAAAGATCGGCGAACTCCGGAAGGTGTAGCGCTTCGGAATACCCCGCAGACATACATAATGTGATTTCGTAAAAAGCTACCGAAGCGGCTCCCTCGATAGCCGCGCTGCGTTTGACCGCCATCGAATCGGCATCGTCCCACCGAATCGAGCTATGCAGATTGCACGAAACGAGGTCGGCGATCTTCGGCGCATATTCGCCCTGAATCCAATATGAATAGAGATCGCGCGACATTCGCGGGATGCTCATCTCTTCCGAAAGGTGGTTATCGAGGGAATATCCCTCTTCGTAAAACAGGCCGCCGATAGACGGCTCGAAATTCCCGATCTGTTTGGAGATCGAAAGCTTTGTCCTGTAAGAATCCACATGATGATCGGCATCGACCGGAACATAGACGAACGGACGTGGAATATAATAGTAGCGCTCGCTTTTGGAG
>CAYNTG010000052.1:0-1928 GCA_964400105.1 uncultured bacterium | reverse complement strand
CGGTGTCCGACGCGATGTAATCGAAATCTCCCTCGCTTTGGTCGAATGCCCCCGTGATCTCGATGTCGAATCCCATCGGAATGTCGATAGTCAGATCGCCCTTCGCGGCGATCTTGCCGAACGATCCGCAGCAAAGCCCTATGGCTAAGCCGTTTTCACGGCGATGTGCGGTCTCGATCAAGATCACTCCGGCGGGGGCTTGCGATGAATATTCTGCGGGAACGTTGTCGGCGATTACCTCGACGCTGCGAAGCGGAACGGATGAAATCGTTCCGAGGTCGCAGTATCCTCTCTCGCTGCGCATCAGCGGAATACCATCTACGACGACGAGAACGTCCTCCGGGCGCGATCCGCGGATCGTAACGGCGATATCGCCGTTGCCCTCGATAAGCGCGACGCCGGGAAGCTCCTCGATGAACGAGTCTATCGACCGCGCCGCCGATTCGGAGATAACAATATGACCGAATCTCCCCGAAGCGACCGTCGATATCGGCCCGGATGAATATATCTTTGAAGTCAGCAAGATCGAGATCGGCGGGTTCGAGCCATCCCGCAAAACGATCGTTTCGGTGTGGCTTTCATATGCAACGTGCGTTACGGTAAGCCGGTATTCGCCCGAAATCGCGTTGGAAAATACGAATCTGCCCTGAATATCGGAGGATGTCCATCTTGAACCGAGCGCGATCGAGGCTCCGGCGACTGGAAGATCGGTCGCCGCATCGCGGACATGACCGGCAATATCGACAGCGAAAAGGGGAGCGATCCATAGGAGCAGGACAACACCCCAAAGTTTTCCCCGAACTTCAGGCACTTATACTTTCTTCGGGAAATGCGGCAAGGCAAGACCTTCCGTTCCATCTCCCGTGGAATCTGGTTAAATGGCGACGTCGGCAGGTCTCCTGGCTCGCTCTTCATCCATCCGGCCGCCTTCCCACCGCGCCGACCTTTCGATCTAACGCGGCAGTGGCATGGTGGCCATTGTCCAAGCTCACAGTGACGGGGATCGCCCGGGATTTTCACCCGGTTCCCTGTTAGGCCCGAGTGGGCACCGACACTTTCGAAGCGGAATATAATGCTCTTCCCGTGCCTATGCAATGGCAAAAATGAATAAAAAATACCAGTGCGGTCTATCGCGATGCGTAGAAACGTAGCCCTGTCGGTTTCTCTACGAGTCCCAAGACCTGCCCCAAGGTCTGTAGGATAGGGCAGTATGGCCCTTCGGTCAATAAGACCGGCCCATACTTCCGAGAATCAAATTTTCATTTTAATACACTACGCTTTTCGAGCGGACGATTGAGGTCGTTCGCCCGAAACGCGTCTTATCTTTGAAATGATTTTTGCCAAGAAAATTCATGAATAATGCTTGAAAAAAAAACTAATTAATCGTATAATCATATGAAGTTGTGAATTGATGGAGGCCTATCTAAGAGAATAGCATAAGTTTTCGGAGGCAATATGTTACTGGGACAAATCCTGATCAAAGAGGGTTTTTGTTCTGAAAAAGAGATTTTAGTTGCACTCGATAGGCAGCGCGAAGGCGACGATCGTTTTCTCGGCGAAATCCTTATCGAGGAAAGCATTATTACAAACGATCAACTCAGAAAAGCCCTCGAAGTTCAATTCGGATCGTTCAAAAAAAGCCTCTTTAAACCAAAATGGAGCCGCTTCTTTAAAAAGGTCAAAAAAGCGCTTCTCGATTAATCTTGTTTCACTTATCCTGCAAGTATTCCAACCAGTTTTGAATCGTAGCTTTAATATTCAACCGGTGTAGTGGGCGTCGCAACCACGCAGCCGGAGGAGATTTCCGATTTATAGCACGATAGCACATCGGCTGCGTGCTCGACACGCGGGCGTAGCACGCTACTTATTTCCGAAAACGGGTGCGTTGCAATAAATGGGTCTCGAATGAGGTCTAATGAATTGCTTGC
>CAYNTG010000051.1:0-15374 GCA_964400105.1 uncultured bacterium | reverse complement strand
ATCGGATGCCTTCTCGCCGACGAAATAGCGAATCCATTGAATATCCCGGCGTTTATCGTCGATCCGGTCAGCGTCGATGAGTTCGACGATATATCCTATATATCGGGTATGAAGGAGCTGCCGAGGGTGTCGCTGAGCCACGCACTAAATATCAAAATGATCGGCAAAAGATATGCATTGGAAAACGGAAAAAAATATTCCGACCTGAATCTCGTTATCGCCCATCTCGGCGGAGGGATAAGCATTACGGCACACCGCAAGGGTCGAATGATCGATGTCAACAATGCCAACGACGGCGGGCCATTCTCGCCCCAACGATGTGGTTCTTTGCCCATGATGGGGCTGGTCAAACTTTGCTATTCCGGCAAATATACCCAGAAAGAGATGTTCACGAAGTTGCTCAAGAAGGGCGGCGTTTACAGTCTTTTGGGAACGGACGATATGATTGAAGTCGAGAAAAAAGCCGAGAGCGACGCAAAATTCGATCTGGTGCAGCGGGCATTCGCATACAATGTAGCCAAGGAGATCGGCGCTTACTCCACCGCGCTCAAAGGCAAGGTCGATGCTATTCTTATCACTGGCGGGATCGCTTTCAGCAATCCGGTGGTATCGATGGTCCGCGATTATGTCGGGTGGATAGCTCCGGTCCATATATACCCCGGCGAGGACGAAATGGAAGGACTCGTTCGTGGAACGCTTCGGGTTTTGAGTGGCCGTGAAAAGACCAAAGAATATAAGTAGATAGAGCTAGATTAGGTAAAAGGTAATGGGTAATAGCAATGGGCAATAGAGATTGCGTATAATATATTAGTCGTTCGAAATCCCACTTATCGGATTTTTTATCTAATTAGAACTGCCCGCGTTCGATGGATAACGCCGTCGGTCCCATTTGCGGCGAAGAGATAAATCCCGCTCGGCAAATCGGTGCCGAGATCGTTTTTCCCATCCCATGTGCAAACATGTTGTGCGAGATATAGTTTTCGAATCGAACGCCCCGATATATCGTAAATCGTTATATTTTCGATTGTTGTTCTTCCGCCAGTGAATTCGATTGAACAGGATGAATTGAATGGATTGGGAAATAGGCGTATAGCGCATTTTTTTGGAAGATCTGTTTCCGCGACCACCGGTGCCACGCTATCCCCCCGAACGCTCGCCGCGAGGAGTTCGAAATTGCCACCAGAACCTGCAACGATGAACGAGACCGCGATGGTTTCGGTTTCCCACGGTTCGATAGTCGGCAGAAGCCATAAGCCATAGCTCGACCAATCCCCGGCGCTAAGAACGGAATCCGCTGGCCATTCGGGAACGCGATATACCATCGAATCCATGTAAGAGGAATCCGGGATGACGAGACTATCGACCCAATCCTTCCATGCGCCGACGATCATTCCGGAATCTGGCTTAAGGCCGCAGAACCCCGAAGAGACCTCGGTGTCGCCGTCGCGGACACCGACGGCTTCGAGATAATCGAACGAAAGCGGATAATCGTCGATATAAAGGTCGTCCGGGACGTCGCCGTCGTAAAATAGAATCGCCCTCAAGCCCCCGATCGCCGTCGCGCGCTCGTTCGTTATGGCGAATTCGGCGTAGATTGCGGCCTGAGTGTCCATCTCCGAGACGACGAGCTGCATTATCCTGATGCCGTAATCGAAGTCGGCGTATTCCAGCAATGTCTCCGAGCGAACCATAACCGAATCGGTATCGACAGGCGCTCCGGTCGAGTCCGTATCGATTATCGTCTCGAAAAACTCGAATACCCGAAGGCTGTCGGTTATCGAGAATGTCCCGGTGTAAAACGGTTCATAGATGTGTGCGCTTCCATATGCGCACCCACCGGAATCGTCTCCGAAGGCGAGGAATGCCCGGAAAAGATTATCCGAGCCTGTCGCGATGTATCGATGTTCGGCAAAAGCCCCCGGATATTTCTCATCGATCCGCAGAATAGCCGCGCCGGTCTCGTGGTAATATCGCTTTTGAGCGAGAGAGACCGTTGCGAGAAGCGCCAATAAAATTATAATTATGCGTTTTAACATAATATTACAAGATAGAGTTTTTTACTAATCTGTCAAGGCCGCGATTTGGCTTGTGATTATGCTTTCGCCGAATATATTACATTTATCATGCCAATGGGAAAACTGATATTCGTTCCGACGCCGGTAGGCAATCTCGAGGATATTACTCTTCGAGCGATCCGTATCCTCGGAGAGGTGGATGCTATTGCCGCCGAGGATACCCGGTCGGCGGCATTTCTTCTGAAAAAATACGGGATAACGACGCCTCTTTTTCCATATCATGTGAAGAACGAACGTCGGCGCGCCGACGATATAATCCGTCAGGTTTCAGAGGGTAAAACGATCGCTGTGATCTCCGAATCCGGAACGCCCGGAATCTCCGATCCTGGATGGACGCTCGCGAGAAAGGCCATCGAAAGCGGGATACCGTTCGAGATTTTGCCCGGCCCGACCGCTTTCGTTCCGGCGCTTATTCTCTCCGGTTTTCCGGTTAATGGATTTTCCTTCGAGGGATTTTTATCGCGAACCGGAAAGGGAAGACGTCGCCGTTTGCGTAAGATCGCCGAGCAGCCGCCTCGAACGACTATATTTTACGTATCCCCGCATCGAATCGCCGATTTCATAAAGGATGCCGCTGAGATTCTCGGCGACCGAAACGCCGTTCTTTGCAGGGAGATATCGAAGGTTTTCGAGGACGTCATTCGCGGCAGAATTAGCGAGATAGAACAAAAAATCGAGGGTATCAAGGGCGAATTGGTTTTTATTATCGGGCCGGAACAAAAAAAAGGAGAAGAGAATGACCACGAAGCGATGTAGCATTAGCATCGAAGAGGAACTTGCCGCTCGATTCGACGAATTATTCACAGAGATGGGATACGAAACCCGGTCCGAGGCGATCCGCGACCTTATACAAAATGCTCTTGTTAAAAATGAGATCGAGAATCCGGATGTCCGCGTTATCGGGACGCTTTCGATTATTTTCGATCACGGTAAGTATCTGAGCCACAAACTAATCAACGAGCAGCTTAAATATATCGGCGATATCGTGAGTATCTCGAAGGTTCACCTTTCTGCGGAAATGACATTCGAGGCGATTATCATCCGCTCGACAGCCGGACGCGCGATGGATATATCCTCCCGGATCATCGGCATAAGAGGGGTGAGTTTTGGCGAATTGACTATCCTGCCCGATCGATAAGCTCGGTTGCCGGGCGTCGGCCGACGCCCCCACAACAAACATTTGACTTTCGCAACGGATTGCATAAATTTATTCGGATAAAACGATCTCTTAATTGGCAAAAGTATATCACAATTGACAAAATATTCTTACCAAACCGTAGCGCATTTCGGCATGGCCCAAATCGAAGACAGGGCTTCGAGATTTATCTCTTATATCGACAGCGCACTCATCCGCGAGGATTTTAAAAAGCTTCTCGCGCGGGCGAAATCGGATTTCCACGACGCGACCCATCATTGCTGGGCATTTCGAATCGGTATCGATCCATCGGAGGAGCTTTCCTCCGACGACGGCGAACCATCGGGAAGCGCCGGTTTGCCGATGATTCGGGTGCTTGCTGGGAAAAATCTATCGAACGTCGCGTGCATCGTTACTCGATATTTCGGTGGAACCAAACTCGGCGTCGGCGGGCTTATGAGAGCATACTCGCAAGCAGCTTCGGCGGCAATCCGTGATGCCGGTATAGTCGAAAGGTTCGAGATGGCGAAATTCGACGTTCTCCTCCCTTATAATATGTATTCAGAATTCGAGACCGCGATCGTGCGAGTCGATGGTAAGATTTTAAGCGCCGAATTCGGCGCCGATGTTTCGATAAAATTCGAGGTCCCGAAATCCAATATCGATGCGATATCGAGCGTCCTCGCCGACCTTTCACGTGGAAAAATAAAACCGAAACCGATAACTTAGAATCAGAAACGAGCAATATGGAATCTCGAAATTACTTATCTTCAGAAAAAATGAAGCGGATTATGCCTTCATTGGCGCTGATCTTTGCGGCTTGCATGATATTATTCACGGGTTGCGGAGAGGACTCAGAGGATTCGAACGAATCGAGGATCGAATTCCCCGATTTCAAATACGAGACCCCGGATGGCAAGAAGTATTCCAACAAAGATATCCAGCGGGGATCCGTGGTAGTCGGCTTTTTGGTTAGCTGGTGCGTTCCTTGCGCCGGGGAACTTTTGGCATTGCAGGAAATTCATGACGAATTCGGCAAGCATCATTTGTCGGTATTTGTATTCACCTATGAGGAAATCTCGAAATTCGACAAGATCGTCGATTCGCTCGGTATCGATATCCCGATAATTCGGGCGGACAGCAGCCTTTTCTCCGCGATGAAAATCGATGCGATCCCGACGCGGATATTTTTCCACAATAGCAGCGAGATTCGAAGGATGATCGGCACGCCGAATTTCGAGGAGGAGGATTTTAGGCGTGAGATCGCCGAAACAATTGGAATAAAGATCGAGGATTCCGCAAGCAGCGAAGACAAATCGAAGAAATGAAGAAGATTCAGTCTATAAGATTAGCGATTCAATCGGTTTCATTTGCTATTTTCAGCTATGTGATATTGCATTTTTGGGGGGTGGCGGGAGCGCATCGGGTATGTCCGTTCGCCGCGATAGAGGCCCCGATTTTGGCGCTTCGGCATCGTATTCCACTCGATTTTTTCGTGATCGGAATTTTTCTTGGAATATTCTTTTTCCTTCTATCGTTCGTTTTTCCGCGTGCGTTCTGCGGCTGGGTATGCCCGATCGGTTTCGCATCGCGCATCCTCGGATCGATCGGTCGCAAGCTCCGTTTAAATAAAACCGTCCCGGTAAAGCGCAACGATAAGCTCGCATGGTTTGCCTTTATTGTTTTGATATGTGTCGCTTTGGCAACATTCATATCCGGGAGGCTTATTTGCATGGTCGGGTGCCCGTTTTTCTGGGGTTATGCGATTTGGGCGATGCCGATTATGCCTATTGCGGCAGGGCTGATTACCATTTTTGCCATCGGCTCGCTCTTTATCGAGCGCTTTTTCTGCCGATGGTTTTGCCCGTTCGGCGCGCTGCTCGGAATCGCTGGGCGATTTTCTATCTTCGCGATACGAAGAAAAAAAGAATGCTGTTCGGGATGCGGACTATGCTACGATTGCCCGATGGGCACGCTTCCCAAAAAAAGCGTCGTCGATGGGCCGATGTGTATATCCTGCATGAGATGCACCGGGGTTTGCAAAGCTGGTTGCCTTTCTCTCGAAAAGCGAAGGAAATAATTATTTAATGAAAAGGATTTCATGAACGAAACGATCAAAGATGTGTTGATTATCGGGGCAGGGCCGGCAGGTTTAACCGCCGCAATTTACACATCGCGCGAGCTTCACAGCACGCTCGTTCTCGAAAAAATGATGGCCGGCGGGCTTCCGGCTTCGACGCACCTGATCGAAAACTATCCGGGATTCCCGGATGGAATATCCGGCGTGGAGCTAATGGCAAAGATGAAGGCTCAGGCGTTGCGATTCGGGACCGAGCTGAGAGAATTCTCGGATGTGAAATCGTTGGAACGCACACAGGACGGCGCTTTCGTCGTGGACATCGGTTCGGAAAAAATATCCGCGAAAACGGTCGTGATCGCGAGCGGCTCCGTCCCGAAGATACTGGGAATCCCCGGCGAAGTGGAGCTGCGCGGCAGAGGGGTTTCGTATTGCGGAACCTGCGACGGCCCATTCTTCGTCGATATGGACATCGCGGTGATAGGCGGCGGAAATTCCGGCCTTCAGGAGGGCGAATTTCTGCTGAAATTCGTGAAGCACCTGACATTCATCGAATATCTGCCACATATCCCCGGTTCAAAGATTATCCAGAAAAGGCTCCTCGAAACGGGCAAGGTGTCTTTCCTGCCAAACCACCGGGTTATAAGCATCGACGGTGAAAACGCGGTCGAGTCGATCACGGTCGAACCGCGCAACGACCACGAACCGTCAAAGATCGAAGTCGCCGGAGTATTTATCTATGCCGGTTTCGATCCGAATGCCGGATTTGCCGAGGGGTTGGTGAAGCTCGATAAAAATGGTTATATAAAAACGGACGAACGTATGAGGACATCGACGCCGGGGCTTTTCGCCGCCGGGGATATCCGTTCGAAAACGGTTCGCCAGATAACCGGTGCGACGTCCGACGGCACTATCGCCGCTGTCGAGGCGGGTTTGTTCCTCGAAAATGACATACGATAGCTATTTGAGATCGCTGAAAAAAGTGAATTTAAGTGCCTTTAGCAGCAAAAAATGTCAGGTAATTAGGTAATAGTGCCTCATCACACTCCTGGATTCTTACGAGCATATGGCGTAGTGAATTCGGTAAAATCAGCGATCTCTATTTGCTTAATATTTTTAAAAGCTCCGCGAAATCGACTGTTTGTTGCTCGCCCGTAACCATGTTTTTCAGCGAATAAACCGACCCGGCGATCTCATCCTCACCGACGATTACCACGAACGGGATTCCCAGGGAATCGGCATATGAAAACTGCTTTTTAAGGCGCTTAGGTTCGAGATAAACCTCCGACGGAATCCCACTCTCACGTATTTTCCGGGCGATTTCTATCGACGATCCGAGGAGATTTTCATCGAATACCGTCACAAGCACGCGGGTAGGCGTTTTCACGCCCTCGATCTTGCCGGCGTCCTCCAGCGCCGCTATCATCCGATCCAAACCGATAGTGATTCCCACCGCCGGGATTTCCTGTTTCGAGAAAAGACCTATGAGGTTGTCGTATCTGCCGCCGCCGGTGAGGCTCCCGATATGCGGCTGCTTAGGCAAAAAACTCTCGAATATACTTCCCGTATAATAATCTAAACCCCGCGAAAGCGATAGGTCGATCCGGATTGATTCTTCATCCGCGCCGAATCCGGAAGCCAATCGGATGATTTCGCGAAGCTCCGAAACGCCATGCACGATTCGTGCGTTTTCGCCGAATGAACGCTCGACATAATCGAGAAGATCATCTCGATCCCCCTCGCGAAGGATCGTTGCCATAAGCTTTTCTACGCTTTCGCTCGAACAGCCGGCATTGCCGAGCTCCTCGCGGACGCCCTCCTCGCCGATCTTGTCGAGCTTATCGACGATCCGGCAAACCTCGATCTCGCGTTCGCTATCGAAACCGAATTCCTCCATCAAACCCCGCAGAAGCGCGCGATGATTTAGTCGCGTAACCGCGCCCGGAAATCCAATTTCCTTTAAAATGGCGACGCTGAGCGCGAGGACCTCCGCATCGGCGACCGGCGACGAAGCGCCGACTGTATCGACATCGCACTGTAAAAATTCGCGGAAACGCCCACGCCTCGGCTGCGCGCGTTCTGCACGCCATACCTCCTGAATCTGATAACGCCTGAACGGTTTCGGCAATTTGTTTCCATACATAGCAATGACGCGCGCCAGTGGCACGGTTAAATCGTATCGCAGCGCAAGGCCGTCCTTATGCTCGATGCTGTATATCAGCCGGTCGGCCATATCGCCGTATTTGCCTGCGAGAATCTCTTTGAATTCGATAGCCGGTGTCGCGATAGGCGCAAAACCCCATAAACGAAAGATCTCGCGCACCTTTATCAGAAGCCTCTCGCGAACGAGCATCCTCTCCGGAAGGATATCCCTCATTCCGCGGTAAAGTTTCGGTTCGATCGACATAGTTTCCTCCAGATTATATCAAAATCGGATTAATATATTATGGAACATTGCAAATATCAAGGGATTAAATAGTAATCGGTGTCCGGTATAGGTAATCGTATCCTAAAAATCTGGGTTGTAGCTATCGACGGCTGGCGCGAGGGTGGTGTGGTCTGTGGGGGTTGGAGTCGCTGCGTCCGAAGGACGTAGCAGCGGGCGTGACAGCCGATTTTGGCGGAAGAAACCGTAACAGTAGAAAACAAGGAACATGATAGGCGTAAATAGATTTACAATGATACAATAATGAACAGCAATATTTACTTTAATGATTATGAATGTTAAACATATTAGCAATAATGTATAATAGTTGATACCACAAGTCCAAAACAAGAAGCATGACGTTCAAAATAAGAAACACAACATCTCGAAATCTTTGGGTGTCATGTTACAGTCCTCGATTCGATGATCGACTGCTCGTTTTTCGCTATCCGAATTCCGCCAAAGGCCCGGCGATCCCGATCCCGACACGTTCGATAAGTCGATACGCCGATTCGATCCCGAAACCGACATCGGTTGCAAAATGGGCATCGCTGCCGACGGAATTCACCGTAACACCGGCATCGCGAGCCATCTCCAGAAGACGCTTAGAGGGGAACATCTCGGTGAAACCACTGCGCAACGACGAGGTGTTCACCTCGATACCTACACCGCTATCTGACATAAGATCGAAGATCGCTCCAAATCGAAGCTCCATAAGACGATAGAGTTCGTCACCGTAAAAGCGATGGCCGTATTTTTTCAGGCCGTCGATATGCGCGACCGTGGTAAAGAGCCTGCTTTTTACCAGATCGTTCATGGCGGAGAAGTAGTCGTCCACTGCCTTTTCGATGCCGACCGAACGAAAATATCCGGGGGCTTCGTGCCTTCCGGAGATACCGATGTTTTCAAGGCAATGGATAGCGCCGAGATAAAAATCGGGACGAAATTTTTCGATAAAACGCGCGATTTCGTCCTCGAAATGTCTTCCGTAACTGAACTCGAAGCCGACAAAAATCGCAAGTCTGTCGGCATTTTCGTCCGCCGCTCGATGGATACGCGAAATGAACGCCTCAACCGAATCGTTACCGAGCGGAACGAGCTTGCCGTCCACGCGGATAAAGGGATCGATCGCGCGCCTTTTCGGGTTTAGATCGATATGAGTCGTGAAACATATTGCTTCGATACCCTTATCGAGCGCTGCCTCGACGATGTCTTCGGTGGACGCTCGAGAATCGTAACTGAAATCGGGGTGGATATGAAAATCGATCATGCGGAATAGATAACTATTTGACAAGCAGGACTTTTTCGTAAGATATCACGTCTTCCGAATTGATCCGGCAAAGGTAAATGCCGCCTGGCATAGAAATTCCTGAGTCGTCGCGACCGTCCCAAATAATCTCGAATTCTCCTGGGCCATAGATATTGGGAATCGAACGGATCCGTTTTCCAAGAAGATCGACGATCTGAACCGAAACCACGCGACAATCCTTAATGAAAATTGGAATTTTCACGCACGCATTGAACGGATTTGGCCGTGGTGCGTGAATCTCGATTTTTCCGGGGGACGCCTTCGTTTCGTCGATTCCAACCGGTATATAAATATCGACGGAGAAAAGCAAAACCTCCAATGTCGGATTATAATTCACAGTATCCATGGTTGCCAATTGTTGCCACGTCGAATCGATGAATGGCCTTTCCGGCTCTGGATCGAGAACCCCGATGATTTTGAAGTAAATCGCGTAGCTGTCCTCGGAGAAAATCGCGGAGGTGTCGCCGAAAACGACGTTCACGCCGAACGAGGTTGCATGCTTACCGACTCTCCAGATCGCGCCAATGTCCGATGTATTCCTGTAATCGGAAATGAGCCTGTCGAAAGGATACGGCTCATCGTGAACGAAGTGGTATCCAACGCCCATCGGCGGCGGAAGAAAAAGATCGAAAGCAGCGTCGAAACCGGCCGTTGCATCGACATCCATCCCCAACTCGACATACTCATGATTGATCGGCGAGCCGACCTCGATAAAATTCAGCGAAAGAGAAAAATTATCGACGGCTCCAATAGCGCTGAAGGCCGACATGAAAAGCACTATCGACAGAAGCATAGCGACACGCGATCTAACTATCATGAATACTCGATCCTTTCAAACGAAGGGGCGCCGGGGAAATTGGCGCCCCCTCTTAATTTTGCTACCTGATAAGTGTTATTCGCTGGGAATAAGAGTCTTTCCCGACTCTCAGGCGACAGTTATACACTCCGCTCGGCGCCTCGCGGCCACTATCGTCGCGACCGTCCCAGACGATCTCGTGATAGCCCGCCGGAAGATTACCGCTGAATACCGTGCTAACACGCCTTCCAAGAATGTCCGAGATTTCCAGCTCAATATTGGAGTATCTCTCGATGCTGAACGGCACCACGGTCGTGGCGTTGAACGGGTCAGGGCGGTTCGGGAAAAACTCGACCTTTCTCGGTAGTTTCGATTCGTCGATCTCGGTGCTATAGACCTCGAACGTGTCTGAAACCCATTCACCCTCACTGAACGCGCAGACCGTTTTGGCATTGATTATGAAATAGTAAGTAACGGCGCTGTCGAGAACGAAACCCGCTTCGGGCGAATCGAACGTGAACATGGTGTCCGTAACGTAGAATCCGGTCGAATCGTCCGTGAAAAACGAGCTTCCAACAGTCATAGAGACGCTGTCGAAAGCGCCGTCGCCCCACGCCCA
This sequence comes from uncultured bacterium, assembly GCA_964400105.1. Taxonomy (GTDB): domain Bacteria; phylum UBP14; class UBA6098; order UBA6098; family UBA6098; genus CAYNTG01. Next base: position 4,938 of record CAYNTG010000051.1, on the reverse strand, counting down.
ATCGATATGGATTAGTGAGTCGTTGTAATATCCCGACGTCGGTAAAAACAGCGTCCCGGCAACGGCGTATGTCCATACCGGAGCATCGAGATCGACCTCCCACGAGCCACCGACCGGCGAGGACAGCGCGAATCCATATATATCCTCCGCCGAAATAAGCTGAGCCGATATATAATATCCGTCTATCCATGCTGTGCCCGGCGTGTATGAGAGTATTCCCGAAGCGCCGTCGTAAGATAGTTCGCTGTCTGAAAGGGTAACGGTGTCGCCGTTAAAGATTGTGGCGATAGAGGTGCCGACGATTCCGTCCGGATCGGTAAGCATCCAGATAATCGGGCCGGTCGCGCTGCAGATGAATCCGTCGCTGTCGCCGTCGATATACGCGCGCGGGCCTTCCAGATGGATATAAACAGTCATCTCCATGTCGATCCAATTCGCAGGACCGACATCGATATTATCGCAGACCTGAATAGCCACGACTGCCGAATCGATATCCACATCGAGGGTAAATATAGCTGCACTGCCTGTCCATGTCGTGGAAACGGGAATGCCGTTGACGAATATCGTCAGCGAATCCGGGTTCACGCCCGAGGTCGAATCGTCGATATCGATAGTGACCACAATTGAATCGACGCCGAGCGTATCGCCGTCGGCGATAGTGCTGCCGTTGATAAACGGCGGGCTTAGATCGATGGTATATGACCATGCAACGTGGCTCGACAGATCGAGTGGCGTGAACAGGCTGTCGTATGCGTTCACGACCTCGATCTCGACAAGATATTTGTCCGGAAATGCTGTCGGTGGATCCACGACGATGGTGTGCATCGAATCGCGCGGATCGCCGTCCGTAGAGATAATGCCGCCGTCAAGCAAGACACGGGTGCTGTCCGGTATCATCGAGTTGCCGTCGTAAAGATAATAGACGATATCGGTGTCGGCGACCGAGACGTAATCGCCGTCGTCCGGCAAGATCGGATGGGCACGCGGGCCGTGGGAATTCATTATCCATGTCCAACCGAAGGGAACTTCCGGACATGGGTTTGGGATTCCGTAATCGGGGTCGTCGGTAAGACCGGCTAATATGGAATTCACCCAACCGTCGGGGATATGCCCTAAGCCGGAGGTCCAACCGGCTGGATTCCAATAGGCCGTGTCCGGCTGCATAATCTCGCTCGAAACGGCGATTCCTACGCCGTCACCGGCGGTTCCGCCAAAGACGCTAACCGGCGAAACGAAACCGTCGAGCGCAAGACGCCAGTTGATGCTTTCGAGCCTTATCGAACCGAGCGCGTCGTTGCAGTTAATCCAAACGACGATGAGCGAATCGTCCTGGATCAAGCTGTCCGGCGGGTAATGGTTCGGCCCGAGAGTCGGCCCCTCGAGATCGCAGAGAAATCTTCCCGAATCGGATGCGGAAGGACAGCCGTCGATATCCTCTGCCTGTTCGAGATGGAACCAGTAATATCTGGCATTCTGGAGCGCAGACGGCGGATTATAATATAGTGTATCATCGTGGAACGACAGCGATGGATCGTCGATGTCAACGTAAAATGTTCCACCCGCCGTGATGAATGCGAAGAATATCCTCATGCTATCCACCCATGAGTCTTCGTCGTGAATATACATTTTTATAACCTGATTTGAATCGGATGTTATCGTTCCCCAACGCGGTTCGACGGTCTCTGCTATCGGGCCAATATAATCCGATCCCTCGATATAGACTTTTTGTGGCGGGGATATAGTCGATGAATCCGTCGTGAAAGCCTCGAAGCTGAAGGTATCCGCTATGTCAATCAAAGGCCTTGGGTCCTTTATCAGGATATTCCAGAAAGCGAAGCCGGTTTCGAACTCGGCTAGATCCGGTGGATAAACCTGTTTTTCATATGTTTCGCCAATGTCGAGCGTGCAGTGATCCGAGCTGGAAAGGTCCAGATTAACGCGCATATCGGTTACGGTGCTGTCTGAGTTGTTCGTCACGGAAACGCTCAGCGAGAATGGATTCGGAACCAGATCGCAGCTGGAAACGATAAGGTTATGTGGGTAGGAAACCGTCAGGCCATATATTCCCCCGATGGTCGCCGTGCTGTCCGAGAGACCGTAACTCGTCTGGACGATAATCGTAGAACCCGGCGGAGTTGAAACCGGGTACCACCACATAAGAACCGCTGAATCGTGATACTCGTCGAATGTGATTACCGGAGTCCAAAAACAGCCGATAAAATCGTGGATATCGCCGAATGCGATTCGATCGGGTGTTGTATTGGGCGGAAGACTGAGAACACCCCTTGCCGTTAAACCGGTATCCGGGACTCCGAACTCATAGGCCTCCCAATAAGGTGGCATCAACCAGCTGTGCAGCGGATTGGGCAGAATGCGTGAGCTGTCGGATGGTGGAATCCCCGGTGCGACGATGCGTGCGGTATCTGAGTCCCCGATCTTCGTGTCCATGAAAACCATAAGGCCGATATCATGACTGACTTCGCTCTGGTTCTGAATGATCCATTTCATGATCACCGTGCCGCTGCCACCGGTCTCGATAGGTTGAAGAATCTGGGAAATACGGATCGAATCGTTGCCGAATGGATCGGTCAGGATAAACCATTCCGTTTTAATCCACTTGTTTATTGGATCGATTGTGCTTGGCAAAATCTGGTAGTCGTCGAGATAGCCAGCGCTATCTGGATTCATCATTTTAATGATAGGATTCGTAGAATATACTATTGAGCTATCGACCCAGATGCTGAAAAACCCTCCCTCCGGACTCGCGTGGCGATAGCTGCTGTGCAACAAATCGCGCACCGCCGGGAATGCTGGTGGATCGGGCGGCACACCGATACTGAACTGTCCATCGATTCCGGCACCGACGCCGATATGTCCCGAATCGGGCGAGCTATCCATCCAGATTGCAAGACAGCTTCCTGCGACGACAAACATTAGTAAAACAATCGTAATTCCCTTCATGGCTACTTCTCCTTATTTGATTTGATATTATATCTACGAAAATTAAATCTGTTTGATGTTGACTAATATCCTTATAAAAGCCGTTTTTGTTTGATTATTTTTCAGGAGCAATATCTCCTCGAACCTGCGAACTTGTTCTCCCTGCGGGATTTTCACCGTGATCGGAAAGGGTCCGCCGCCTTCATCCGAGCCGGGAACCACTGCCTCGGTGGGATACTCGATCCATTCCGGATGTTCGAGACGCGGATATCCGGGAGTGCCGAGGATAGTGATCCTTGCGACATCGGAATCCGGATCGAGCCTTTCGACTCTATACATAAGGGAATGTGGTCTGCCGTGGTAAAGCTCGGCGATCTCGATCCGATCCATTCCGGGCATCATATCCTCGAATTTAATCGTGCTCGGCACGGCGACCAACTCGCTTTGCGCGCATTGGGGCACTACTCCGGCCTTCGCTTCGGTCTCGAAACGAAATTGAAGGTAGCCGCCAACCTGTATCTGCGTCGCTCCGCCGCCGACGGAGATAGGTGTGACCGGTATTCCGAGCAACCAATGATGATTATAAAGCCCTTCGTCTTCCGCAATGTTCAGCCACATTGGCACCTCGGCCACATCTCCCGCAGAGATGAAGACCGTCTCCGCCGCGAGTGAAAACCATTCCGGATTCAGAAAATCGAAATAACCGGTCGCAGAGCTGTTACCTGCGCCAGCCGGTTCGGCGTGAAGTTCGTATGTCATGTCGTAATTCACTGGACCGATACGGATGGCCTGGTTCCGTTCCGTGGCAAAATCATAGGGCTTTCCCACGGGAGCTTCGTTTAAAAGTATGGTGCCGGGTGAAATCCTAAATCCCAACCCAAAGGCAGAAACACAGATCGATCCCGCTACTAACAATTTTAAAATATTACTTTTCAACTAAGACCTCCTATAATTAGTATTTTTACAAAATATCGGTGTTTAAAGGCTAAAGCAAGAGGTTTCCACATATTTTATAAAACTTTTGTAAAAAATAATGTTTTGATGTAATTTATTTGGGTAAAAACCTTGCGAATTATTGAAATAAGAAATATATTTAATGGATAATGCGATAAAACCATACTTTAAGCGACATGTATCCTTAATAGGGGGTTATCTATGAAAAAACGTGAATTGTTACTTATTACCTTCTTCTTCCTAAGTATATTTTCACTGATCGCCAAACCTCTCGAAATCACGAGGATAGGTGCGAACCGCGTCGGCGTCGAGCTTCCGGCCGTTTACCCAAAAGACCTCGCCGATCATTCCGACGATTTCGCCCTCGATGATTTCCACGATCTTTTTTACGGCGAGCTCGGCTGGGAGGTTCACTGCCGGCTCGATACCGGAGCTGTCGATATCGTATTCTGCATCGATTCGAGTGGTTCGATGTATGGCGAGATTGCTGACATCCGCGCCAATATCGGCGGACTTATTAGCGCTCTCAATGCGGCGGGTTACGATTATCATCTCGGCGGAATTACATACGGCGACGGCACGAATATCTGGGATTTCGATCCGGCGACCCCCGGCAACCAGATGACCGCGAACGCAGCAACATTCACCAACAGCACATGGCTCGGCGGAGTCGGAGCATCGGGTGGGGGAGATGGTCCGGAGCAGTCTCTCGACGTTATTGCCGATGCCATCACCGAATACGATTGGCGTCCCGACGCACTACACATTCTGATCGGATTTACCGATGCTCCCTATTGTCAGGTCGGCGATGGGTGTTATAATTGCAATCCGGGCAGCGGTGCATTTTCCAGTCCTGCTACTGAAACGGATGTCGGTGTTGCTTCGTTAATAACTTCGACGGGGACGGTGGTTTTTTATGCCTCTCCGACTTCGGTTTCTACGATGGGTTCGAGTTATACCTCACCTGTTCCGGCGCATCCTCCCTGGACCGGAACCGGCCACGTCGGGTGGTATCAATACTTTGCCTATGTTTCCGGCGGCCAA
>CAYNTG010000050.1:13189-15576 GCA_964400105.1 uncultured bacterium | reverse complement strand
TCCCGGCGGATTTGCCGACACTGTCTCCGGCGATTATTCTTTCGCGTTTGGCAATCATGTCGTAGTCGCAACCGATTACACCGCGCGATTCTTCAGCGCTGCCCATCCCGGGTCGCTCATCGTCGATGGCGACCTTCGTGTTACCGGCGAAATCGACCCGATAGCGGTAACATACCAGCCACAAGCCTCCGCGCCAACGGGCGTCGAGGGTAAGCTCTACTACGACAACACCGCGAACGAACTCAAGCTATACGACGGTTCTTCGTGGCAGTCGGTCGGCGGTGGCGGCTCTTCCACCTGGGCAGATAACACAACATTCATTATGGTCGATGGTCAAAAGGGCGTGTTCGGTTACGGCAATTATGCCTACGGCATACACGACTCCACCCATGTCAACCTCGGCGTGGCGTGTACCACCGGTAAAAGCGGTTTTAATTACAAATACTGCACAGTCGGCGGCGGATTTAAGAACACCGCAAGCGGCGACTATGGTGCCACAGTCGGTGGCGGCTATCAAAACACCGCAAGCGACTTAGCTGCCACAGTCGGCGGCGGATACGACAACGACGCAAGCTATGATTATGCCACAGTCGGCGGCGGAAGAGCAAACACCGCAAGCGAATATACGTCCACAGTCGGCGGCGGATACGGAAACACCGCAAGCGGCTTAGCTGCCACAGTCGGCGGCGGATACGGAAACACCGCAAGCTATGATTATGCCACAGTCGGTGGCGGCTATCAAAACACCGCAAGCGGATCTTATTCCACTATCCCCGGCGGGTATATGAATAATGTCTCAGGCGATAATTCATTCGCGTTCGGCAACACTGTGAATGTAAGTTCCAATTACACCGCGCAGTTCTTCAGCACTGCGAACCCAGGCCAGCTACATGTGGGTGGAGATATTTGGGCGGAAGCAGGAGGATTTAGGGGTTACGATACTTCCGGTTCAGACAGTTTTAGTATATCCGACGATGGCGATACAACCCGTATCAAATCTGATAATCCAATTAAAATAGGAAATTCTTCTCTAATCGTAGAAACCGATGGCGATGTATATATCGACAACGGAGCATTAACTGTTAATGCTGCGTTAGTGAATGAAAATATGAGCATCGGATACAATAGTACATCTTACCCGCTTTTCGTTAAAGAATCCACTCCTGCGGATGGAACATCCCTCGTTCGTTTCGTCCAAGATGGTTACGGTTATGCTTTATATGCTTCGAGAAATTACAACTTTGCAGATCGCCCTTTAATAAGTTTTAAACAGCAAAACGACGACGACGACGAGGCGGTCTTAGAACTTGGGCAAAGTGGATCAGGTGTTCATATAACCACCGAAGTTTCTGGAGAAGATCTCTTAATCGATCCCAATGGCTTCGGAAGCACCAAAATATACGGCGATGCTCACGTGACCGGAAATCTTTCTATCGATGGAACCTTCCCGTTAGATAACGACTGGACAGTTTCCAGCACTAATACATATTCTAATAATTCTGGGAACGTTGGAATCGGAGTTACATCACCGGAAACAAAATTGCATGTTAAATCGAGCTCATTGCCCTTTGCCCATTACATCGATTATACTACAGCAACTATCGAGGGTTCCGATGGAAGATTACAATTACTTGCTAACAACGCCGGTACCGGTGGTTCTTCGATTATTATGACCAATACTTATGCCGCCGACTCGAATACTCATTGGGAAATAAACCATTTCACTAACGGCGATCTCGTTATCGGTTATGAAGCAACTACCGAGTCGGGTTCAAGCATTCTTCCTCTCGGAAGTGATGTATCAATTACTCTAAAACCAAATGGCGAAGTAAATATAAAGGGCGATTTGAATTTGGAAGGCGCATTACGCGGCAATCAAGGTGCGATAAATGGAGCACCCTTTCCTCGACCGGCTTACGATAGCGGATGGGAGAGTGTAGCTGTTGAGCATAATGATACTCTGTATCACAATCTCGGTGGTAACGTCGATGACTACATCGTTCGACTCGATGGTAAAGAAACCGATAGTGGTTATGGTGTTCACAATCTATGCTACGGATACGGATTCATGAGAGATTCCGGCCCATGGATAGGCATGGCTTGGTTTGGGCTTACTACTACGAGAATTATTGTAGGACGCCAAATCGAAGATAACTACTACGATCAATATAGAATTAGGATTTGGATAGTCGAATAAAGGTATTTATGTCCTTCGTTAAGAAACTGAAAAAAGGATTATTTGAAGAAAGAGAGCATACTGCTAAGGACACATATAAATGAAGGTGATTTTTTCAATTTTTGCAATGTAAAATGGTGAAATATTCTTGAAATAATGAAGGTGTCGAGATCGGTTTGGACGACGCATTCTATTTCGGCGACCCGGACAC
>CAYNTG010000050.1:0-13089 GCA_964400105.1 uncultured bacterium | reverse complement strand
ATGAAGGTGTCGAGATCGGTTTGGACGACGCATTCTATTTCGGCGACCCGGACACCGACGGCAGTTGGAGAATAATCAGATGCGGAGCCAATCTCCAATTCCAATTGCGCATAGGTGAAACGTGGACAATGAAATCGGAGATAACGCCGTAAGCGGCATAGGGGCGGGCCTATGTGCCCTCCCGAAAATGGGACGGGAACGTCCGTCCTACGGATTTGAAAACGATGATTGTGATTGTCATTCCCATGAAAATGGGAATCCAGGTATCGTAGTAATCGGCTGGATTCTCGATCAGGTCGGGAATGACCGGCAAGCGCCGGAGGCAACCGGCCTCGACGCTTCGCGACTCGGCAAAAAAAGAAAAAGGCAATGAGCAATTAATATAGAGGATTGAAAATTTTTGATTACGTTTTTTTAGCACTTGAAAGATTCAGACATAACCCCCTAATCGAGGGATAGGAAATATGAAAGAACAAATACTATATTCCAAAACCAAAAGGGCGCTTCCCCTGTTAATCGCGGCTATCGCGCTGATCGCTGTATTGTCGGTTTTCGCCGACACCCCGGAGATGACCGGCACCGATCACCAAATTCAGCGCGATGCGTTTAGCTCCGGCGGCATGGTTGGCCGTGCGGGTGGCGCGTTCGAGGTGCACGACATTATCGGGCAGTCCTCGCCGCTTTCGTATCCGGATTCGGCCATCGGTGCGGAATACTGGTTGACTCACGGTTTCCTCGGTTCGGAACAATACGACACCCTTGCTCCTCAAAGCTGGGTATGGGTCGATCATCGCTACAACCCGGACACATTCATCGTCGTCCATTGGCTCGGCGACGACCTTGACTCGCTTACGGATTACGATTCGGGGATTATGTTCTACGATGTCCAATATAGCGACGACTGGGGATTCAGTTGGCACGATTGGTTGGTGGAAGCATTAGACACCTCCGGCATCTTCGGTCCCGGAACGATGGGACAGGAATATTGGTTCCGTGTCCGTGCAACAGATGGTAGTGGCAATATCGAGCCGTATCCCACGCTCGAGGACAGTCTCGCACAGACGACGGTCGATTATCTTGTGAAATTCATCGCGACGGTCGCGCCCGGCGGCGATCCGCTCGGCCCGGGCAATCGAATCGAGATCGAGCATTACGATACGTCGATAACGGTTCTCTCCAGTGACAGCACGCAGGACAGCGCCTTTGTATGGTGCGTTCCCACCACACCTATAGATATTTACACATTATCCAGCGGCTCTGATTCGCTCGAAAGATGGTTCACGACCGATATAACAACATATCCGGTCGGCTCGTCGTTCGATTTCTCGGCGGAGTATTGGCATCAGCACCGCGTTATATTGACACTTCTCGGCACGGATTCGCTTCATCAAGCCGATCTCGAAACATTTATTAAGTTTGCGGGAGATACTACGGGATTTCATTCGGGAATCTACGATAACTGGGTCGATAATCAGGGCGATGTTCGGTTTTCGGAATTTGCAACGGGTATTCCACATTACCGCACCTTCGACACACGCGAGTGGACGGGCGTGATCACGGCGATTATCGATACGATCAACTACAACTATCTATACGTTGTTATAAGCAATAGTTTCGCAGGTCTGGACACGGGCAAGATTATCGTAGATCGCGACACGGTCGATTCGCCCCATGCCGTTTATTGGGGCGTGGGAACGCCGCACATCATCGAGGCCGTTACGCCGCAGCTTGAAGGAGCCGTCCAGAGATACGTCTTCATGGCCTGGAATGTCGGCACTGGGAAGCAGCAGATTATTATTTCCACCCCTTATATCTCGCAATATATGGCCTATTTCTCGGTCCAATATCCGATTACCGTTACGAAGGCACCGGAGGATCCCTATGGGTGGATCAGTTGGGACAACGACACGGTTTGGGGGAGATCGCAAGAGACATTCTGGTCGTTCTTCATGGGCGAGCACAGAATCGAGGTCTCCGATTCCGATGCTTATACCGACACGATGTGGATTTTCGACCACTGGGACGACTTACGAACCCAACCATGGAGATACGAGACGGTAATGTCGCCGGGGCCAAACGAGTTCACCGCTTTCTATAATGTTGGGATATCCGGTGTGATTCTTTCATTCATGATGTCCGACTCCATATGGTTCGCCGATACGATGGTGCGCGGCGAGAGCAAGATCATGGAGGCGGAAGATTCCATCAAGGTCACGAACATCGGAAACGTGCCGCTGGATTGGGGTCTCTGGATTCGCGACGGTGGAATTTACTGGTCTCCAGATTCCCTTCCGCAAAGGGATCGATACACACTCCAGGGAAGATTTACACTCGGAACGGCACCGCCCACAAGCTATGAGTTCCATTATATTAACGACCTTCTGCTCCCGAATATGAAATGGTCAACGAGCGGCCTTCTCGGTCCGTCTGGATTCAACATTCCAACGACCGGCATAAACTGGTCGTATATTTGGCTGAGGCTCCGAGCGCCGACGACCAGCTCGTATCCAACATTCGACGAAACGATCCGCGTCGGGATATTATGTAGGACGCATCTACCTTAATAGGAAATTTCAGAGCGAAATAAAAAAGACCCGCCGTGAAAGTGGGTCTTTTTTATTTTAGGATTCGAACACTTTCTATCGACCTATCCGATCGTTCGATTATCACGAATGTCCATTTTTCCCATTTCACATTGAAGTTTTTCTGCGGAATTTTATGCGCGATCTCCTCGATAAAACCGGCGAGTGTCCGGTATGGCCCGCGCGGAATCTTCTCGCCGATAGTCATCTCCAGCTTATGAATAGTCGTCGAACCTGGCAGGACAATGCTGCCGGAAAATCGTTCTTCGGAACGCTTCGATTCCATTTCCTCGATTCCCATAAGACAACGAGAGACCGAACTTCTCGTTATCCCGCCGGTGATATCGCCGTATTCATCTATGACGACCGCCGTTTTTACGCCGGACTCGAACATGTCCGAAAAAAGACCTAATATCGGAACGTTTTCCGGAAAATAAAGTGGCTCCGAGATAATATCCCCGACGCTTCCGTCGGAGATCGAATCCAACGCGTCGATATCGACGATACCAACGATCCTTCCCGACTCGTTCTCGACCGGCAATTCCTCGAATTTCGTTTTCTTGAAAAGTGCCATCGCACATGCCTTATCGTCGGTAACCGTCAATGTCGGCAGATTCGTTCGCGCAATCATAACGTCGAATGCTGTGATCGACGAAATATCGAACAGCAAGGAGATCATCGCCTTTCGACTTACTCCTATATCCACTTTCCCCTCGTCGGAGATCATCTTTAAATCCTTGTAAGCCTGTAATTTCTGTGGTTTTAAGATAAGGTGAATCATCCGAACGATAGCGACGGAAAGGGCGTTCGTTATCTTCGAGAACGGCCTTAAAACCGTTCCAACAGCGCCGAGCGGCGCGGCCACGGTTCGTGCGAATTCTTCGGGGCTTTTCAGCGCACGGCTCTTAGGGAGAACCTCACCGAATATCAGGATCGATATGGAAACGACGATCAATGAGTAATATTCGCCGATACCACCGAAAATATCCACGAAAAGCGCGGTCGAAACGGAGCTGCAGAGTATAACGCACACGTTTGTGCCGATAAGCGTCACGGAAAGTAACTCACTCGGATTATCGAGCCACTTCATGATATTATTCGGTAAATGTCCGGGGCTTTCCTTTCGCCGAAGAAGCGATGTAAAGGCCGTTTCCGAGCCGGCAAAAAATGCCTCGCCGAAAAGCATGAGCACTATTATAGAGATCGAAAGCGGCACTATTCGCTCCTCTTCACGGCAACGGTTTCTATCTTCCGCCGGTCGCTTTTCACGATGCGAATTGTCGTATCGTCCATTTCGATCTCCTCCCCCGGAGATGGGATTTTGCCGAGCTGCTCAACAATAAATCCTCCAAGCGTGGAATAACGCTCGCTTTCAAAGGAGGTGCCAAAGGCGTTATTAAATGCCTGAAGGTCGATCTCCGATGGAACGAGGAACCACCCGCCTATTTTGGAAAAACTCCGCAATCCGATATTATCTCGCATCCTTCGCTTTCCGAATATGGAGAGCAGCACGCTCTCCGTCTCCAGAATTCCGGCCACGTCGCCCTGTTCGTCGATAGCGATAAAACGCCCCGCCGAACTTTTTCGAATATCGAAGAAAAGCTCGGAAACCGGTTTCGATTCCAGGACGAACTCCGCTTCATCGGCGATATCCCACGGACTATCGGTTTCTACCGCAAGGGATACCACCCTTCGCTCGATGATGCGCGGTCGATCCCCCTCTCTACCCATGATAATCGCAATATCGCTATGCATCTCGTCGAAACCGGCGCAAACATCGAATATCCTCGAATCGATATCGAACAATGGCAATCGCGCGCGCGGAATCATTATGTCCGCGCCAGTAACCTTATTAAGGGATAAGAAGTGCAGCAGAAGCTCTTTATATTCCCCCTCGATATCGCCCTCGCGGTGCGCGATCTCCAGAGCGCTTGCGATATCCACCTCGTCCAGCCGGAGATCAAGATTCCTTTCCCGTCCCTGCGCGATGGCCGTAATTCCTTGCAATAACCACCTCACCGGCGCGATGATAATCCCGATTACCCGAAGAAACGGCGCGGAAATCCGCGCCCAAAGAGAGTTGTGCTCGACAGCTATCACCTTCGGTGTGATCTCTCCAAACATGAGGATCAACACGGTCATAAATACCACGACGATCGGAATCGCGCCAGGTCCGATCCTTTCGAGGAGCAGGCCCGTCATGAGCGTCGTAGCCCAGACATTGACAATCATATTGCCGACGAGTATCGTTATGAGGAGTTTGCCCGGTTTGGAAAGCATTGCGGAAACATCCGAAGAGCCACGCTCGCGCTTGACCGCCGAGCGCTGAAGACTGAAACGTGAGAGCGAGAAGAACGCCGTCTCCGATCCTGAGAAGAACGCGGAAAGAACGAGGAGAAACGCCAGAGATATTATATCGAGTGTTATTCCCATAAAACTATGTAGGCAACTCCTCGATCTTCACATGCGGGAGAAGCTGATCGACGTCCTTTCGAGTGCCTTTCGCTGTGCCGTCTTCCATCGCGGTTGCCGTTCCGCTTGCCACACCGAGCATTATCGCCTCTTCGAGATTCATTCCCCTATCAAGCCCGAAAGCGATTCCGGCGACCGCGCTGTCGCCCGATCCGACACTATTCACGGCCTCGATCCTCGGAGGATAACAATGAAATCCGCCGCCTTTCGTAACGACATAAACGCCGTCCTCGCCAGCGGATACGACGACGACCTCGAGCTCGCCATCCAAAAGCTCCCTCGCCGAGGACACCATATCCACGACGCCGGAAAATTCCCGTCCGACGAGCCGCGATAGCTCATATACATTCGGCTTGATCATATACGGCGTCGCCGCCAATCCGCGCCTGAGTGATTCGCCGTCGGCATCGAGGATCACACGTGCGCCGAGGTTCTCGAACGTCAGCGTCAGCTGGGAATAGATATTCGGCGAGAGACCCGGAGGAACGCTCCCGGAGATCACACCGATAGTCGGCGAGGGCTTCAGCGATTTGACCTTATCGACGAGCAACCCAAGCTCGAGCGGATCGATCTTCGGCCCGGAGGCGTTTATCTTGAACTCGCGCTCGTCCTCCTCCGAGTGGATGATGATATTGGTGCGTGTCTCGCCGCCGATCCGAATAAAATCGTGTGGAATCCCCTCGTTGAGAAGCCTGCCCTCGATCTCCATTCCCGTATAGCCACCGATAAAACCGAGAGCCACGGAATCGCCGCCGAGCGCCAATATCATTCGCGACACATCGATCCCTTTGCCGCCGGGGTATCTCTCCTCGCGGATAATCCGCTGCGTATCGTCGAACCCGAAATCCTCGATCCAGATCGTCCGGTCGAGGGCTGGATTAAGCGTAACCGTATATATCATAACCAACTCCGTAAAATAATATTTTGAAATTAACCGTTCAACTTTTTGCTATTCGGCGCGAAAGGGCTTCTGCTCCGGGCATCGTCCACCATCTTTGTGAAAATATTCCATAACAGTATCGAAAGAACATATAACACAAGCGAAGCGAAAATCCTCGTGAAAATCAGAAAATCATAAAGCCCGTGGAAAAAGACTGCCAGCACAAATCCCTTCGCCATGAGGGAGAGTCTGGCCTCTCTATCGAATCTCGCGCGACCTATTGCATAGCCCCATATCGACGAAAAGAGCATGTGCCCGGCTGTGGATAAAGCGCCCCGCAGGATTAAGGCCTGCGCGCCGAACCTGGAGATCAATATCGCATTCTCGGCGGAGGCAAACCCGAGCGATACCGCAGCGGCATAGACGATTCCGTCCATCGGTTCGTCGAAGCCTTTTCGCTTCCAAACGAGGAGCATGACAATGGCGAATTTAACGCTCTCCTCGACAAAACCGGTTATGATCCAGCTCTCCCTCGAAGCGTCGCTGAGATTTGCTGCCGATTCTAATCCCGCCTGCCCGGTGAAAGCAAGTTCGATAATCGAGACCGGGATTGTTGATAATGCGCCCGCCGCGAATATTGCCATTACCAAACCCAAAGGTTCCGGTTCGAACTTATCCTTTTTATAGACGAACCAAAGCCAGAGGATTCCGGGGATAAATCCGATTATCCATGCGAGGATTTTCAAAATTTTTCCTTAAATAGTTCCGCTCGCGGCGACTTCGCCAGCGACCAGCGCGCTTGCGATAAACGTCTCGCCGTTGCCCTGTTTGCCCTTGAAATTTCGGTTGGCCGTCGAGACCTGAACCTCGCCTTCGCCAGTCATTCCAATCTGTCCGCTGGCGCAACCTGCGCATGCGGCATGGCTGATAACCGCTCCTGAGATGAAAAGGGTATCGTAGATACCGGAGTCTATCGCGAGCTTGAGCGTCCGACGCGTCGCCGGAACGACGCGCAAAATCATCCCCGGCGCGATGCCGTTTTTGACCTTGCTATCCAGCATAACGAGGTCGGATATCCTCCCGCCGGTGCAGCTTCCAACGAATACGCTCTCGACCTTCTTGCCCGCGAACTCCCTTCGGGGATGGACGTTATGCGGAGCGAAAGGCGCGGCCACCAACGGTTCGAGGTCAGTGATATTTATCGTAATTTCGTCCTCATAGGATGCATCGGCATCCGCCGCGATCTTCTTAAATTCGCCCGGCGACCAACGCTTTAGTTCGTTTATCAATGACGTATTCGGAGGTATCATTATGCTGATGAGTCCCATCTCCGTGCCCATGCTGGCTATCGTGATACGCTCGTCAAGTCCGGCCTGATCGATAAAATCGCCGTAAAGCTCGATTGCCCGACCCAAAAGACCGCTCGCGCCGAACTCCATGATCATCCTCAAAACGACATCCTTCGCGGTAACATCCCGATGGACGGGCAATCCCTCGAGGTTCACCCGAACCGTCGGGGGCACATCGAACCAAACCTTCCCGGTCTTCATTGCGAATGCGATATCGCGGTCGCCCATCCCCTGTCCGAATGCGCCTATCGCGCCCAAAATATTATAGTGCGAATCGGTTCCGACGGCGGTCATTCCCGGTCGGACGTCGCCGTTTTCGATAAGGACATGGGTGCCTATTCCGTGGCCGACGTCGTATATCTTCGCTCCCTGCTCGAACGCGAACCGTCGAATCTTATGCTGATTTTCCGCGTATGGGATCGTGTTTGCCGGCGACACGCAGTCGAAGGTAAAAATGGTTTTTGTGGTATCCGCGAGTGGGAGCACATCCCCATATTCGCGCATGAGGTTCGCGATAACGTTCGCGCCGCCAAAGTCCCTTGCGCTTCGCACGTCCAAATCGATCCAGATAGTGTTCCCCGGTTTCACTTCGTCGTTCGAGTGCGCCGCGAGGATTTTTTCTATAAGTGTTTTACCCATCGATTCTCCTTAAAAAAATATTTTTATAAGATAAATTAAACCGTAACAGTTCGCAAGCGAAGATTCTACACCGTCACAATTATTAATTTTCGGGTGTTAAAAATAAAGTTGCGCAAAACCCCATATAGCATTAGATTATATGAATGCAGCATGAAGAGAAGCAAAACGGCGAAGAAAATTTCAGTTTGGATCATCCCCGGCTTATCGCCGGATTGGTAGCAATTTATCTCGTTCTCATCGCGCTTATAGGCCTCAATGTGATTCCATTCGAGTGGCGCATGCCGGGATTCTTTATATTACTTCTCTATGTAATCATAATAGCAATCCACCAGAAATTTTCAATAAAAGAACTCGGCATTCGATTCGATAACGCATGGGAATCGATAGGTTGGAGCCTGATTATAACGCTTATATCGATCGTTTTCCTTTTTATTATCTTTCCAAACAGGATATTCGAACCGGCGAAACCGCCGCCATGGCATCTGTTTTATCCCGCTTACATTCTCGTTCTCGCTCCCGCGCAGGAATTCTTTTTCAGGGGATTTCTTTTTGCCGAAATGGACCGTTTAAAAATTATCGGTCAGGCGAAACAGATAGCTATTTCCGCATTGCTATTCGGCTATATTCATATCATATATCGATCCGGTGTCTTTTTACTCCTGGCTTTAGCGGTCGGCGCAATATGGGGTGCGCTTTATTATAGACATCGGAACATTTTCGGTGTGGTGATCGGCCATATAATATTGGGTATTTTCGCAAATATTTTCGGTATTTTTTAATTGGAGAAAAAGATGACTATTTTTGAGATCAATGGAGAATATATCGAGCTTTACAAACTGCTTAAGGCGGAAGGCCTTTGCGATTCGGGCGCTACGGCGAAGGCCGCGATCGGGTCTGGTAAGGTTATCGTCGATGGGGAAGTCGAAACGCGCAAAAGGCGCAAGCTTTATCCCGGATCAAAAATCGAATTCGCAGGGGAGATTATCGAGGTTAAATCCAAAAAATAAACGAGCATTACGACGGACAATATTTGTTAATCACGATACTAATATTTTAGAAAGGTGAATCATGGAAAACGGAATGGACTTACTCGGAGCAGGACTCGGCGTTGGTTTTATCGTATTGATAATCATCCTGGCTATCGCCGAGATGGTTCTCAAAGGGATCGCTCTGTGGAAATCGGCGAGGCTCGAGCAAACCGCATGGTTTGTCGTGTTATTCATCATTAACACCGCGGGTATTCTGCCGTTGATCTATATTCTCGCCGTCGCAAATCCAAAACTGAAGCGGATTCAATCCGGCGAAGCGGCACAGAAATAGATACTGCCTTATCATACAGATATTTGGACTCGTAGAGAAACCACGCTGTGGGCAATGCCCACAGATGAAACCGATTCGGCGACAGAGTTTGAATTAAGCGCCGTTCCGGGTCGTCGCACAGACGTGCTTCATTCGGTTGTAGGCGGCGCTTTCCGCTTGAATCCCCGCCCAAAAAGCGAAATCGTGCCGAATGCGCGTTGAGCAAGTTGCCTGTCGTCGCCGCCGACCGCTGTCACGATTTTTGCGGTTCCTTCGGACGCAAAAATCCCATCCCAACCCATCATCCCTTCCCGCGCCAGCGGCCCCACCCCCTCGGCAAGCAATGCTTTCGAGATATTCGCCAGACCCACCCCTCGGCGACCGCAAGCGGCCGCCTTTCCCTTCACCCTACCCCCACCCCCTCGATGTCACGAAATTTGCTTAGGGCAAATTGCGCGCCATCGCCCTTCCCCGCCCCCACGCCTCCCAAAAAAATGGCGCGTTTCCGCGCCCCTCATTTTTCATTGTTAATTGTTAATTCGAGATTGCTGAAAAACGAGTGTGAACCTTTACAAAGTGATAAAATGATAAAACATGTCATTGCGGGTGACCGAAGAAAACCCGTAGGGTGAAACGAAGCAATCTCGACGTTTGCGGGAGATTGCCGCCCCCAAGGCCTGTGGGGTCGCTCCGCTCCACTACGGGCCTACGTGCCTTTCAGGCCAACGTGCCATACGGGTCTAAGGACATCGCAATGACAGGTAAATTTCTTGTTTTCCGTCAAAAATCAGAAATCTCGATTTACAAAAAGGCCTTATATATATTATTTTCACAATAAATTAGAAAAAGCGGACAAGATGAAAACTAAATCAATTCATCCTGCAAAGATGGTATAACCTCTCCAACCGCATAAGCTTCAGATTGTTCCCGAACTCCGACATCGACAAAAAATCGCCGGACGACAAAGAATGGTGAAATGAACAGTTCGTGATCTCAAATTAACATAAAACCTTGCAATTCAATCCGTGATTTATAAAATCTTGCCGGATATAACCTGTATAGTTATATGAAAAGCTTAAACGGACGGTCGAAAATGCAACTCGCAACGGAAATTAAAAGGGTCAAAAAGCTGCCGAAAAGCGGAAACTACCGGCTGCTCCTGTCTATTGTGGATACGGTCGCGGATACGGCAAAGATCGCGCGCAGGCTGAAAAAGCGCGAGATTTCGATAGTTCGGCATTTTCCGGCGGAGGCGCCGGAACCTCGCACGGGCGAACTGATTGTTCTGGACAGGGCGGAAACCGCTGCCGCGCTCGTCGGGCTTTCTTCGCCAAAAAAAATGCCAACTTCTCGAAAAGGTGAGATCGTCTCGGCATTCGAGGATTTCGACAGGGACGGCCATCCCGAATTACATGTGCGGAACGGCACGGTGAGCCTCGATCTGTCGCCGGTCAGAGGCGGATTAATAACCCATTTTGCGAAAAAGGGGCGCGAGGGTTTGGTCGATAACCGGGTCGTTACTGGCATCAACTCAAAAATCCCCTGCGGGATAACATTCGCCGGGTTCAAATCGAAGGGTTTTAACCCTGAAAACACAAAATTCAAGGTCGATGGATATAACGAGGGCGATATAAAATGCCAAAAATCGCCTATTGCGATACAGTTGAAGGGCAAATGCGACGGCCTCGACACGCGTATCGCCCTGAGTCTCGCGCCGGACAGCCCGATCCTCGGCCTCGAAATGAGAATTCAGAATAAAGGAAAAAAGGCAAAAGCGAAAAAGATACACCCCGCTCTGTCGATGCATTTCTTGCCGCTCGGACATCGCAATTGCGATATCAGCCTGCGGACACCCTCCGGGAAAACGAGGCCGTTCGCGCTATATCCGAGTATCCCGGTCTGGATGTGGACCGAAAGATGGTTTGATTATACGGGCAATATCAACACTGGCAAGAGCGGCTTTATTGTCGCGAGACGCAAAGATACCGGCGAGGGGTTGGTTTTCGCTTTCGACCCGAATTCGGTTGCGAGGGTCTGGCACGAAAGGGGCGCGCCGCTGCCAAAAGCTTTGATTATCGGCGGGGAAATGTCCATCCCGAAGAACGGCGGGAAAAATTTCGCCTGTCATCTATCGCCGCTGGATAGATTCGAGGTGGGGAAAGGCTATCTGCTCGGAACAATCTCCGATGGGAAAAACTGCCACGTGGTGCTTTGCGGGCCGGAGTCGGCAGAGATCTTTGCAATTATCGGCGGAAAAAGTAAGCGGCTCGAACTTGTTAAGGTCGGCGAAACGATTTTTCGGGCGAAACTGAGAGAAACGCCCGAAAGACTCGAACTCCCGATAGCCGGTATCTCGCTGAAACTCGATCGATAAAAAAAGGAAAATAGATGAACCCGATAGAAAAAATTACGATTGGGATCGACTGGGAAATCCCGATAAACTCCGCGAAAACCGGCATGTCCGCCAGCGGCAAGAAGTTAGAGCGGATTATTGAAAAGGCCAATCTCAGACTGCCGGAACTCGAGATCGGCGATGATATCGATCTTCTCGAGATCCGCCCCGGGATGCTCAAAAGCTTTGCGGAATTCCGCGAGAAAACGAAACTCGCTTTCGAGACGTGCGTCAAAATAGCGAAAAGGGAGGGCGTGGTTCTCGTGCCGATAGGCTATCGAGAGGCCGACCAAAACCCCGCTGGAGGGCATATCCACGCCGGCTCGCTGACATCTTTCGCCGACATCGCGGAGCTTCACAACAGGATGATGCCGTTCGTTCCGGCGCTTATCGCGATCATGTCCTCCAGTCCGAGCGCCGACGGCAATTACCGGTCGCTGCGGATGAAACACAACGCGCACTCATGCTCAAATCCGATGACGTTCATGAAGCCGGAGCACAGCCTCGAACGCTGGGGCACCGATGTTTGCATCAAATATCCATATAAGCCCACGCTCGAGTTTCGCGCGGCGGACAGCCAGCCCACTCCAGCAATGATGGTCGAGATGGGGGCGCTTTATCTCGGCCTCGCGGTCGGCCTGTCGAGGCTCAAAAAGCCGCCGTTCGCGGCAAACATTCTCGAATACGGCTTGAACAGAATGAACGCGGTCCGCAACGGGATGAGAGCGACATTCCGGTTCGGGGATTCGGAGATAACGGCCTCGGAAATTGTGCTCGAACATATATTGCCGCTCGCTGCGGAGAGCCTCGACACATTCGGGGCGCCGGACGGCCCGTTCGGAATTATCGAGAAAATGGCAAAAAGCCGAATATCCGTCTCCGATTGGATCGAGAAGATAATCCCAGCCGGCATCGACCGCATCCGCGCCTCGGGCGAGATGACGCGGGCCTATATATCCGGCGTCGATCCGGTCGGCTGGCTTGTTTCGCAGGGGCGGCGCAAGGCGCTTCCGTATGAAGATCCCGATAACGAACTGCTGGATGCGGTTGGGATTGGAACGCCGCTGGGTCATATCTATACTTCACTTCCGCTTCCTCGGGCGTTCGTCGAAAAACTCGTTTCAAAAATGGTCGAAAAGGGTAAGCTGCGGACCGGATTCGGGCCGAAGAACGATATATTTCTCGACAGGATCGACCTGCTTTAGGGCTGTAGTAGCGAATGCGACGCGATAAATATTTTACGCTGCATATTTATCGCTATTCAGACATAACCGAGGCTGAGAGTCGAATAATAACTCGCTCGCACGGGAGCGTGAGTGTGAGAGAGCGCCAGCGGCCCCACCCCTCAGCAAGCAATGCTTTCGAGATATTCGCCAGACCCACCCCTCGGCGACCACAAGCGGTCACCTGCCCCTTCACCCTACCCCACCCCCCTCGATGTCACGAAATTTGCTTAGGGCAAATTGCGCGCCATCG
>CAYNTG010000049.1:4736-15791 GCA_964400105.1 uncultured bacterium | reverse complement strand
GCCCCGAATCCCCGGCGGGGAAGTGCGGGGCATTGCTCATTGAACAATAATCATAGCGATAAAATCGCTCGTCATTTATATTCATACGCCCGAAAATAGGAGCTTTGCGGCGGAACACCCTCCTTTCGCGCCATCAAAGACGGGATTTTACTCCCGTGTTAATCGGTTAAACGGGCGAAAAATTATAGACTGTGAAAGAACAGGTGACTAATTTTATTCTACTTAATTAGCTTAGATAATAACGCTTTGCTTTCTCATTTAACGTATCTAATATTTGCTTTAATTCAGGTGCTATGGTACCTGTTTCAAATAATGAATTGAACTCATCTCTAAACATACTATCGTATATAAGAATATTGTCGTGAGTTTTTTCATCCTTTATAAGAATACTATTCTTTACTAATAATGGAAGAATTTCCTTTCTTGTAAATTTTACCTCTTGGCCTGCAAGGCCATTGTAAAAACTAATTTCCTTCCTAGCATTTTGATTTGAAAATCTATTAAATACTTTTTGTAATAAGTAAATTATAGGATCATCGCATGGATTTTTTATTTCAACCTCGGATTCATTTACATCGCTCCCATGATAATCACCACCGCCGCTTTCAAAAGCCCTATATATATCGGGTGTTAATTTACCTCCAAACCAACGAGCTTTATAGAAAGTGCATCCTTCTATTTTGGAATCGTCTATATCTATATCTCTCCAAATCGAATCTGAGAAATCACAACCTCTAAAGATAAATCCCGAAAATTTAAGACTTCTTAATTCGATATTCTCCAGATTTTTAAATTGCCATACCCTAGAATCCTCTTTAAAAATAGAATTTAACGCGATAGTCCTTTTATTTATATCAGTCTGATCTTCAGAATCGCATTTTTGCAAAGCGAGTCCGAAGAATTCTTTGAAACTTGTTTGAAAACGAATTCCGATTTCATTAGCAAACGCAAAAGCACAAGGGGCTAAATCCAGCTTCTTTATTATATAAGCCTTTGTGAATTCTGGGAGTTTTTTACTAAAATACTCTTTTGCTAAAACAACATATTTCTCCTCAGTAATTAACTTTTTTAAGCTCAAGGATAGGAAATAATCTCTGAAAAATGGATGAACAAAGTTTACAAAGAATCCTTTACCTGTATCTATTGTGCTGAATAATGCGTGGCTTTTAAGTCTAAGCAACCTATTCCCAATCATTTCTTCTTTTTGTTCGGTAGTCATATCCTTGGAAAGGTCTTTACTAGCGAAGCTTCTTAATAAATCTTCAATGTCATCAATATTGTATGATTCCAATAAAAATGCCCAATCTGCAAGCTGTGTTAAAATATCCGTTTGTTGTTGAACATTGAATTCTCCGTGTCTTTCGTATTCACGTTTACATATTTCTTTTACGCATAGCTCGAAAATATCTTCAGCTTGCCAATCTACTTGCTTAAATTTATCGGGAGGTAATCCTCTTGCAAGAGTATCTAACATTAACGGATTTCCTAATGGATTATCTATACCGGTTTCTGCTCCAATTTTTAAAACAGACATATAATCATCCAAAAGTTCGTTTGGGATATTATGTAGCTTTAAAAACTCCCTACTCTGGTCTTCAGTAAATGGTTGTAAATCAACAGTATCGAAATCAAATCCTATATTTGACGTGCCTTCTTTGCCGAAGATTGATGTATCGCCCCTATGTTTAAAGAAAGTTTCCCTTGAAGTGACGAATATCTTTGAATTACTTTCTGTGTCGAAAGCGTTGCATAACTCTTTTAATGTGCCTCTAGCTACATTCATACCACCCGTTTCAGCCAATTCATCAAACCCATCAAGAATCGGAATTATCTTTCCAATATTTACTAAATATGCGAAGGCATTGCTATAAATACCGATCAATTTTTCATCTTCTAAAGTCGTTAGTATTAATTCTGCATATTCTTTAACTTTCCTGTGCCTTGAAAGTGAAATTATAAATGGAATTGGTTCGTGTGAGTCTTTTAAGTGGGTTTCAGCTAATAAACGAGCGTATGTATATGCGAGTGAAGTTTTTCCGTATCCACCAGGCGCTAAGAGTATTAGGAGTTGCTTTCCCCCGTCCTTATTTGTTTTGATCGTTTCAAGATATTTAATAGCTGTGCGTGTTGATCCATCATTAAGCATTACATCCTGTTCTATATATTTGCTTTTTGGTATTATATCTTCAGCTCTTTTTATTATAATATTAGCTAAATTAATCGAATCGAATGTTTCATTGAAGTATTCATCCAAAGTACTAGCCGTTGCATTTGTTATGGTTATAAGCGATTTGGCCAGTTCTTGTGTTTTCTTGGGACCAATGAATCGTAATTTATATTTCGATTGGGCTCCAGTCCAAAAATTTGTTAAGTCATCATTATTATATTCTTCTTCAGATTCGGCAATGTAGAAAGCAATCCTTGTTATTTCGCCAGCAACTGTTCGTTCAGCTAAGAAAGCATTTTTCTTCTTTTTTACAATTTTGAATTGCATCTTGCTAAGGTATTCGAAAAGCATCTCGTTTTGGCTTTTAGTAATCATCTAATTCTCCCTTGTAATTTGTGCGTTTTTTTTCATTTTCCCATCTCCAATTTCACTTCGCCGGGTTTGGTTATGCGTTTGGTATCTTACAATCTAACAATCTAATGTATCTTTCGTTTTCGGTCAAGGTGTTTATTCCTCCGGCAGTTCGCGGGTGCCGGTGTCCGACAGAGTTTCTTTTTCGCGCTTGCGTTCGAGCTTCTTTATGCTTTCGGCTGTCGGTAAATCCTCGGGCATAGTGCCGCCAAGCTCCTCTATTGTTTCACGCACCTTTTTGCCCACCACAAAGTGCGTTTTGTTCGCGGCAGCTTTGCCTTCTACCCCATCGCGTTTGAGCTTCTCCTCGGTTTGCGTTGCGCGGAAAAGGTTTGCGGCAAGCTCGGTGCTTCCCATGTGGTCAAGAATCTTCTGCGATTTCTTCAGCCCCTTTCGCGCGTGTATTCGTCCTGCCGTCAATCCACCGTAAAGGCCTTTATAGCCGTGGTTTTGAAAAATTGCATAGTCTATAGGCTCGACAACTCCGGCATCTTTGGCCGCCTCGGCGAGTTTCAGGTTATGCGTTTTAATCTCGTTTCTAAGTAGCAAGCGGCGCTCTTGTTCTGTGCGCTCGTCGGCGAGTTCTTGCTTTCGCGTTTGCAGGGCAAAATATGTTTGCCCAAGTGCGACAATGCTTTTCCTCGGGTCGGCGTTCTGAATAACCAGATAGCATGCGTAACGCGATAACAGGACAGAATCGACCTCGCGCCGGCCCCCCTTGCCGATTTCGATCATATCGGTGACGTCAACGAAATGATCCTCGATTCGGTTGCCGCTGTTGAAACACGCAACGCGGGCTTTTTGAATTACCGCTGCAAAATTCCGGTAGTCGCCGTATTCGAGGATTTTCGCCAAATCCCTGCTGTCCCAAAACTCGTTGCCGGTTTCGTCTGTTCTTTTAATTCGCTCGAATGGCGAGATATGGTTGCCATTACGATTTTTTTCGACTCCGTTCGTCACCATTTATCCTTATGAATGAATTTGCCGGTAAAAATTGCATCGCCGGGAAAAGGCTTTCCCGGTTGTCTTTTCGACATGAAGGCGTATGACATTAATGTTATCATACCTCTCAAGTTATATTGCTAATATAAGAAAATCAAGGGGTATCAGATAGATTATCTGACAAAATTAAAAAATATTTTCTCGCCCTTTTTGCAGGTCGAAACATATCGTTTCCGCGAAAACAAAAGCCGACTCGATGCATGGCTTGAAATGATGGGAAATTGGATTATATTGATTGGTTGTTTCAAATAGGATTTTGATGGATTCAGAAAAAAATATTATAATCGAGGGCGCGAGAGAGCATAACCTGAAGAATATCTCCGTGAAAATTCCACGGGGAAGCCTGACGGTGATTACCGGTCTGTCCGGCAGCGGCAAAAGCTCGCTCGCATTCGATACCCTCTTTGCGGAGGGTCAACGGCGCTATGTGGAATCGCTGTCCTCCTATGCGCGGCAGTTTTTGAGCCTCATGGAGAAGCCGGATGTCGATCGCATCGAAGGCCTGTCGCCGTCGGTGGCTATCGGCCAGCGGCGTTTGAGCCATAATCCGAGATCGACCGTGGCAACCGCGACGGAAATCTATGACTATATGCGGCTTTTATATGCGCGAATCGGCATCGCATATTGTTACAAGTGCGGACGCGAAATTTCAAAATGGAGCGTTCAAGGGATAGTCGATAAGATCGTCGAATGGCCGGAGGGCAAGAGGCTTATGGTTCTCGCGCCGGTCGTTCGATCCCGTAAGGGGGAATATCGCGACCTGTTCGACAGCATCGTGCGCGACGGTTTTGTCAGGGTGCGTGTCGATGGCGAGATTCGTTTGCTGGAAGAGAAGTTCGAGCTTTCGCGTAATGTTAAGCACAACATCGAGATAGTCGTCGATCGACTGGTTCTGCGCGATGGAATTAAGCAGCGATTGACCGAATCGGTCGAGATGGCGCTACGGTTCGGCGACGGCATGGTCATGATATTCGATCCGGACGACGGCAATGATCATCTTTTCAGCGAGAAATACGCCTGCCCGGACTGCGGAATCTCTTTCGACGAACTCTCGCCGAGATCGTTCAGTTTCAACAGCCCCTACGGCGCATGTCCGACCTGCGACGGCCTCGGCACCGAACGCAAATTCGATCCCGACCTTATAGTCCCGGATGCGTCGGCGAGCATCATGGATGGTGCGATCAAAGCATGGGGCGACCCATCCGGCAGGCATTGGGGTCGGATGATCCGCGCGGTGGCGTCGGAGCTTGGGGTCGATCTATATCTACCGTGGGAAAAACTTCCCGATGATTTCAAAAAGATAGTCTTGGACGGCAGCGGCAAAAAGGAATTTACCTTCCATTATGAATCCAACGACGGTCGGGCAAAAGGTCAATGGAAATCGAATTATGAGGGCATAATCCCGAACCTAAAACGGCGTTTCCGCCAGACGGAAAGCCACGGCATTCGGATGTGGATAGAGCAATTCATGAGTCAGTCTCCGTGCCCCGATTGCGGTGGAAGCCGCCTCCGAAAAGAGGCGCGCAATGTCCGTGTCGGCGGCCTTCCGATCAATGAGATTTCGTCGATGAGTATCGGCGAGGCGAAACGGTTTTTCCTCGAACTCGACGAGCAACTTTCCGATCGCGAGAGATTCATCGCGAAACAGATCTTGAAGGAAATCAACGAGCGGCTCGGATTTCTCGATGCAGTCGGCGTGAGTTACCTTACCCTCAATCGGCAATCCGGCAGCCTTTCCGGCGGCGAATCGCAACGAATCCACCTCGCAACACAGATTGGCACCCGCCTGATGGGTGTTATCTATGTCCTCGACGAACCGTCCATCGGCCTTCACCAGAGGGATAACCTCCGCCTTCTCGGAACGCTCAAATCCATGCGCGATCTGGGAAACACGGTCGTCGTGGTCGAGCACGACCGCGAAACGATAGAGCAAGCGGATTATATCATCGATCTCGGACCGAAGGCCGGCATCCACGGTGGAGAGCTGGTCTGCGCCGGAACTCCGGCCAAGATAGCCAAATGTAAAAAATCGATCACCGGGCAATATCTCTCCGGAACATTCGAGATTCCAGTCCCGAAGAAACGGCGTAAAGGGAACGGCAAATCTATCGTAATCGAGGGCGCATCCGGGAACAACCTCGCCAATATCGATGCCGAAATCCCGCTCGGTCAATTCGTATGTGTATCGGGTGTATCGGGTTCCGGCAAATCCACATTGGTGAACGAAACGATATATCCGATCCTCGCGCGATTCTATCAACGCAAGAACGTCCGGCCGCTTCAATATCGATTCGTGCGCGGTTTGGACGGTCTCGATAAGGTCATCGACATCGACCAATCCCCGATCGGCAGAACGCCTCGCAGCAACCCCGCGACCTATACCGGCGCGTTCACACCGATCCGCGAGCTTTTCGCGAGCACCCCCGAATCGAGGGCGCGGGGATATAAGCCCGGACGGTTCTCGTTCAACGTAAAGGGCGGTCGCTGTGAGACTTGCGGTGGCGGCGGCACGATCAAACTCGAGATGCACTTTTTACCGGATGTCTATGTCCCCTGCGATGTTTGTATGGGAAAACGATACAACCGCGAGACGCTGCAGATCAGATATAAAGGGAAAAATATCTCCGAGGTCCTCGATATGACCGTCGATGAGGCGTGCGATTTCTTCTCGAACATCACGTCGATTTCAAAAAAACTTATCACCATGAAGGAAGTGGGTTTGGGGTATATCAAGCTCGGCCAATCCGCCACGACGCTTTCCGGCGGCGAGGCGCAAAGGGTGAAACTTTCGTCGGAGCTTTCGAAAAAATCCACCGGAAAAACCCTGTATATCCTCGACGAACCGACGGTCGGCCTTCATGCTTACGACGTGAAGGTCTTGCTCGATGTCCTGAATAGGCTTGTGGATATGGGAAATACCGTTCTCGTGATCGAGCACAACCTGGACGTCCTCAAGGTTGCGGACACAATTATCGACCTCGGACCGGAGGGCGGCGATATGGGTGGAACCGTCGTAGTCGCCGGTTCACCGGAGGAGATAGCGCGCTGCACAAAGAGCTACACCGGAATGTTCTTGCACAAAGCATTGAATTTAACGAATCCAAAGTGAAGAGGATTTACGTGAAGATTAAGCATATACTAAAATGGCTGCCTGCGCTGATCTGGAGCGTGGTTATTATCATATTGGCTATCGATCCGTCGCCCTATGAGACCAGCCCATTCCCCGGTTACGACAAGGTTTTACATCTTGGGGCATTCGGCCTGCTTGCGATACTCGCCGTTTTCCCGGAAAAGAAAATAGCCACATGGCTTTCGATGATTGTCTTGCCCATGATTGTTGGCATTTCGATAGAATCGATACAGTTTTTTCTTCCCGCCCGAAAGGCCGAATTCCTCGACCTGATCGCCGATTTCACCGGGTGTTTTTTGGCTTTCGTTGCGTATCTTATTTTCAGGAGGATCCGTGCGCGTCGCGAGCATTGATATCGGCACGAACTCGGTTCTCCTCACCATTGCGGAGACTTCGTCAAAAGGCGGATTGAAGCCGTTTTGGCAGGGGATTTTGGAGCCGCAATTGGGCGAGGGTGTCGATGCTTCGGGTAAAATCTCGGACGGTGCACTCGATAGGACGGCGAAGGCCGTCGTGTTTTTCGCGGCAAAGGCCCGCGCGATGGGTGTCGAGACGATAATCGCATTTGGCACACAGGCATTGCGCACGGCCTCGAACGGCATCGAAGCGGCGGATAAACTCTCGTGCGCGGTCGGCACGAAGGTCGAGCTGCTCGATCCGGAGGAAGAAGCGCGTTTCGCCTTCATCGGTGCAACCTCCGATATGAGCCACAACAAGCCAACGACCGTCGTCGATATCGGCGGGGGCAGCACGGAGATCGCATGGGGCGTCTCGGAACCGACCGGGTTCGTCAGTCTGCCTATCGGCGCTTTAGTTTTAACAGAATCTTGCGGCGCTCTGCCGCCCATTTCAGATCGGGCGTTGCGGGCGCTTCGCGACCGGATCGATTCCGTGGTGCGCGCTATTCCATCCGCAGCCTCCGGCAACCGAATCGTCGGAGTGGGCGGAACGATCACAACACTCGCGGCCCTTTACATGGGCCTCGAAGAGTATTCATCCGAAAGGATTCACGGCGTTACCGTTTCGGCGGAATGGATAAGATCGGCGATGAAAGGATTCGAGGAAATGGGTATAGAAGATATCACAGCGAGGATACCTTTCGCCGGAAAAAGAGCAAAAATTCTTCCGTCCGGCACGGCCATAGCCTATGCGATCCTCGAACACCTCCATGCCAGCGATATTATAGTCTCCGACCACGGTGCACGATGGGGCATCATCGTCTCGAAATTCGATCTGTGTTAAGGCACGGAAGTTTAAATAAATAAATCTGGTTTGCTCTTGACAAATAGCTTTAGGTTATCTATACTATACTCAAGCTATAGCATAAGTTAGGCCTTTTAGGGTATAATATGGGAATTTTAGACTCCATAAAAGGGCGGAAATCGAGCTCTATTATTGGGCTCGATATTGGCATGTTCAACGTCAAAATCGTTAATATGACTCCGCCAACCAAGGGCAAGCCAAAGCTCCTCGGCTTCGGTTCGAGACCCCTTCCTCAAAACACTATTGTCGAGAAGGACATAAAGGATCACGAGGGGGTCATTTATGCGGTCCAGAGCCTTGCCGAGGATGTCGCGCCGAACGTCACAGAATGTATAATCAATCTATCGGGGCACAAGGTCTTCACAGATCGAATTCAGGTCTCGGTAGGCAGTAAAAAAGGCCGCCTTTCCGAGGCCGTGATGATCGAGGCCGAACAGAGGATTCCCACGGGAACATCCGGCGTCGCCGTCGATTTTCATCATCTCGGTAAAGCTCCCGGCGGCAAAAAAGAGGACGTTATTCTCGTCGCGGCCCGGAGGGAACTCGTCGAACAGTATTTTTATGCTGTCCGCGATGCCGGGCTCGAGCCCATCGCTATCGATGTCGATTTCTTCTGCACATATAACGCGTTCGAGTTTAACTACGGCATTCCAGAAGAAGGAGTAATCGCCCTCACAAATATCGGCCACGGCCTTACGAATATCACCTTTATAATCGACGGTTTATATTATACGGTTAGAGACGTATCGACCGGAGCGCGTCAGGTTTGGGACTATGTGCAATCGGAGCTTAAATTAACTGGCGACGACCTCGACGATCTTATGGTTGGCAAGTTCCCTATCGAGGATAAAAGCTCGTTTCAAAACGTTGTTTTCGGCGCTACGGAGGAGTTAAAGCTCGGGTTGGATGTAGCGTTCAGTTACATTGAGAACGTCACGCAGGGTAGGAAAGTCGATAAGATGTTTTTAGCCGGCGGCGGCGCAATGATAGATTTTCTCCCCGAAGCCCTTTCGCAGAAGGTCTCCATCCCGGTCGAGGTAATTAATCCATTCAAGGAATTGCTGCCAGCAGAGGGGGTCTTCTCGGGAATCGATCCGGCAGAGGTCGGTGCGCTATATGTTAATGCGGTTGGAATGGTGCTGAGGGCTGATTGATATGATTAAGGTCAACCTACTCCCACGAGAATTAAGAAAAAAGAAGAGGGTCCCCTTCTTCGACAAGTATTTTTTGTATGTTTTTGTATGTTTTATCGTCGCCATTGGAGTGTTGTGGTTCCAGACAATACAACAGCAAACCGAGATCGAGACGCTTCAAGCCGAGATCTCCAGAGTGGAAGCGGAGATTCAGCGATACAGTCAGCAAGTCAAGATGATCGAGCAGGTTCAAGAGCTTAAAGATAAAATTCAAATGCGAATCTCGGCGATTCAATCCCTCGAGTTAGAAAGACCGTTTTGGGTTAAGATTTTTGAGGAATTTGGGGGCTTAATACCGGAGTTCTTATGGATCGATCAGTTCACCGAGGTCGAGAAAATAGTTACGATCAAAGGCACGAGCTATAACCTTAAGGGCGTAGCTAATTTCATCGTCGGGTTGATTCATTCGACATATACGGATGACGTTAAACTGAATTTTATTCGCGAGAAAAGTTCAACCGCCGAGGGAGTAACTCAATTTGGTTTCGATCTTTCTACCAAACTCGTTGTGACTTCCGCCGGGAAATATGCCGGAGCATTCGTCGAAGATGATATCGAGGATGAGGTAAAGGAACCGTCCGTTTCCGCGAAAGTCGTTCCATTGGGCAGAGAAGCTCTCGCTGTCGAGCAGGAAAGAACACTCGATGCCGTGAAGAATATCAAACCCGAAGGACCCTCCAATTGAGTTTTGATATAAGAAACCATAAGGTGCAAAAGATCGGCGGTGGGCTACTTATTTTCTTGATTATCGGTGTTCTATGGTTCACGCAGGTTTATTCCCCGAACAAGGAGATTATCGATGAAAAGCGCCAGGCATTGGAGCAGCTTAATCTGAAACTATCGAATATAAAGCTCTCGGCAGCCAAACTCCCACAGTTGAAAAAGGAGGTAGAAAAGCTCTTTATCCGCTATAAACTTCTCGAAGAGCTTATGCCCTCCGATAGGAATGTCGCGGATTTTGTCAATAAATTGAACATCTCGGCGAGGGAGAATAATGTCAAGGTTAAAAAGATCGACGTCAATCCTTCCGAGATGTCGAACTACTTCTACACCAACCCGTATAAGGTGCAGCTTGTTGGTAAATATCACGAGCTTGGGAGCATCCTCGAAGCGATCGCGAACCTTAAGTTTATTGCGACCGCGAAGAATGTTTCACTTAAAAAGAGTTCGTCTGGCAGAGCAACGGTTATAGCCGATTTTACTATTAGTTCATATCATATTCCAACAACCGAGAGACTCGAGCCACCCACAATAATTACAGATAATCTGGGAACATCTGGAGGCAAGGGAATATCCAAACCATCGAGCAAACCAAGACCGCGTGCAACGGAAAGCGACGCTTTAAGCGGAGTTTCGGGAGGGATTGTTCCATCTATGGAATGATGATAATATGATGAAAACGAAATTCATAATATTGCCGATACTTATTCTATGCACTTTAGCAGCGGCAGAATACGATGTTGTTGGCTTAAAGCTTTATCTCGACGGCGATTATACCGTTACCGAGGCGATAACCTCCGGCCCCGCAGAGATCAGAACGGTGAAATTCGAGAACCCGGATAGGCTCGTGATCGATCTAATCGGGGGTGTGCATAGATTAAAAGACACCGATCTTCCACCGCTTCCGCCCGGGGTGGTCGTCGAGGTGCGTTCCGCTCAGTTTCAAGGCAAACCTAATCCTATAACACGTATCGTGCTCGTTCTCGCCGAACCGGTCGGGGAAGTTAAAACAGAGGATAGTCCGCGTTCCGGTAAAATTCTTATTCCGACGCCGGGCTATCCCGAATTCGAGATTTGGTCTATAGGTCAGGAAACACTTACTAAAGCCGCCAAAACGGAACATGCCGCTCCTCAAAAAGTCGAGACCGAAAAGGTATCCGCCGAACCGG
>CAYNTG010000049.1:0-4636 GCA_964400105.1 uncultured bacterium | reverse complement strand
GAAGAGAAACCTTCGTATGAACCCGAATTTCAAACGGCATTTATTGCCGGAGACTCCACGGGAAAGGGAACGACCTATGTCCGGCCATTGGTCGTATATCGCGGGTGGGATAATCCAGACCCGTTTATTGTAGCAAAACCGGCTACGGAATCTACTCTCGGAGAAGAGGCTTTCCCGATAGTAGAGGATCTTAATTTTGTGGGTATCGTAACGGGTGAGAAGAGTAGCGAGTTGGCTGTGCTCCAGGATGCCAGAGGGTGGGGTTACATACTCGGTGTTGGGGATAGTATCAAGGGGGGACTCGTATCATCGGTGTCCGATACTACAATAACATTCGATATCGAGGAGTTCGGTATAATAAGGCAGGTTACCCTCGAACTGTCCAAGGAGGTGTCAAATTGATGAAGAAGCTATGTATATTTCTTGTAATAATCCTTTCGACGATTAATTGGTCGATAGCGCAAGACGCCGGTTCCGGTTATTCCTTTTTGAAAAAACTCGAGGAGGGTGTTACTAACGCCAACGAGGTCTCCGCAAAGGGCGATCTTGTATTCCCAAAGCTTATTTTTCAATCCGCAGATATTAAAGCTGTCGTGAATTTTTTTGCTGAAACCGGCGGTATTAATATCATAGTCGATAACCGGATCAAAGGCACCGTCGATCTCAAGCTCCGCAACGTAACATGGGCTACTGCATTCCAAAGCATCATGAACACCTTCAGCTTGACGCTTATTAAGGAGGGCAACACCTTCCGCGCGATGAGGCTCGACGATTACCGTCGCGATATCCTCGACGAAAGGGATTATCAGTATGAAAAACAGACGTTTATCCCAAGAACCACAAGAATATTTTCGATAAGCTACGCCGATGCGAACGCGATGCAAAGTGTTTTAAGTGGTGCATTGACGGACCGTGGCAAACTCGTGGTCGATGGAAGAACGAACTCCATCATCGTTAACGATATCCCGGAAATCCATGATCGGATTGAAGAACTTATAGATGTTCTCGATATAGAGACGCCGCAGATCCGCGTCTCGGCGAAGATTCTCAATGTCGATAAGGAGCTGATCGACGAGTTGGGTGTCGCATGGGAGATTAGCGCCGGGGTTTCACAGGGGATCGCAACTCAAGGCCGAACCGGCAATATCCCGCCAAACGACCAATACGTCAGCCTCGGTGTCCGCGCTCAGGATATTGGCATCACCGATCAACTCGGTGCATTCAGTTGGGGAATCGTTTCTGGAGATTATGATATCGGAGCGCAGATCGCAGCGTTGACATCCAACAACCGTGGAAGGATCGTCGATAACCCGGAAATCGTTACACTCGACAACCAGGAGGCCGAGATTTTATCCGGTGTTAAGATACCGATTAATACTATCGACGAATCCGGCAATGTTGTAACAACATTCTTCGATGTGGGCGTCAGCCTAAAAGTAAGGCCGCATATAACGAGCCTCGGAAGGGTATCGATGGAGCTTTATATCGAGAGGAATTCATACTCTCCGTCATCAGCAGGATATAGTATCATTTCAAGGTGGGCAAGGACGAACGTTATCGTCGATGATAATGGCGCGCTTATTATTGGTGGACTCACCACACAAGATAGCAAAGAACTGATGCGTGGAGTTCCGATTTTAAAGGACCTGCCACTTATCGGCAGGCTTTTCAGATTTGAGCAGGAACAAAAAAACGAAAGCGAATTGGTTATAATTATTACGCCTCATGTAATCGTCAACTAAGGTTCTTCGATATAAATGTCAGGAATACCGAAAACACTGGAAAATCTTATCGACGAGTTCTCTCGCCTTCCGGGAATAGGAAGGCGGAGCGCAAAGAGGATCGCCTTTCACCTTCTGCATAAAACACCGGAGGACTCGAAGGCTCTAGCTAAGGCTTTGGTCGATTTTGTGGAAAATGTCCATTTCTGCAGCATATGCCATTCGATTACCGAAAACGATCCCTGCGAAATCTGCGCCGATCCGAGGCGTCAAAGATCGATTATCTGCGTCGTCGAAGAGGTATCCGACCTCATCGCTATCGAAGCGACGAACAGCTATCGCGGCCTTTATCATGTCCTGGGCGGTGTGCTCGATCCGCTTTCCGGCATAGGCCCCGAAGAGATTACTATCGATTCTTTGGTGGAGCGAGTTAAATCTGGCGATATCGACGAGGTTGTTATCGCTACGAACCCGAACACCGAGGGGGACACGACGGCGATGTTCATCGCCAAAATTCTTGCGCCTTTCGGCGTCGAGGTTACACGGATAGCGCGTGGATTACCGGTGGGCGGCGACCTAGAATTCGCGGATAAATCTACGCTCTCCAGAGCGATAGAGAACCGCGTGCCTCAGCTATAATAGCATTATCCGTTTTTCATGAGTTCGAGAAGTTCCCTCGCACGGGCGAGCGGCCACTGCGTTTTTTTGTCGGAAATCGCGTTTTCGGGATCGGGATGGATCTCCATATAGATCGCGTCGATCTTCAGTGCGATTGCGGCGAGCGCCATGTGCGGAGTAAATTCCCTATCGCCGCCAGTCGTAATTCCATCGCCACCAGGTCGCTGAAGGCAGTGAGAGATGTCCATAACGATAGGCCAGCCCGCGTGCGCCATAATTGGTATCCCACGAAAATCCACGACCAGATTGTGGTATCCGAACGAGGTTCCGCGCTCCGTGATCGTTACTCCCGTTGCCCCTGCATCGACGGCCTTTTGTGTAATCACCGCCATGTCCTCCGGCGCGAGGAATTGTCCCTTTTTGATATTCAGCGGAAGGCCGGTTCTCGCGGCGGCGGCTACGATATCGGTCTGGCGGCAAAGGAATGCCGGGATCTGCAAACAATCGACGCTTCCTGCCGCGACGTCCGCACTCGGAGCGTCGTGAATATCCGTCAATGTCGGCACGCCGACATCGGAACGAACCTTAGCGAGAATATCGAGGCCATGCTCGATCCCGATTCCACGCGGCGATTCCCCCGAAAGACGATTCGCCTTGTCGTAGCTTCCCTTGAATATAAATGGTATATCCAAAGACGCCGCGATCTCCGCTATCGTTTCGGCGGTGCGCATGGCCATTTCCTCGCCCTCGATAGCGCATGGTCCGGCGATCAGCGCCCACCGATTGCCAGCGCCGAGCGGGATATTCCCAATGTGAACCTCGTGCGATTTCTTTTTTATCTCGATCATATCAATTAAGTACCGTAAAGACTACGATTCGTTTCCTTCGATCTTGTTCCTGAGTTCGGAAAGCTCTCTCTCCAATTTTTCGCGCTCGCCCTGTCTGGTCTTATTATAAACTCGATACAACATGGCCACGACCGCCAGGAGACTCAATGCAGGAACAATATAAAGATATTCGGCGGGGAAATCCAAGAACAAACCGAGAATATTGAATATCGCAAGCGCACCGATAATGATTGCCCATTTAACCATAATTTACCTCGTTTTTGGCTATAACTTTAGACATTAATAATACATGTCGTGGGCAACGTCAAGGGGAATATCGCCGAATCGAATATTTATTAATGGGTTTTAGGAATAATAGCGTTGTTCACACTTCCCCGTTTTCACGGGGACAAGCTTCGCGGGAATGGCAAGTATCAATGGTTCGAGGGACGGACGAAATTTAGGTGATTGCTTTCGTTCCGGCACCGATTATATTTTTATTGCCATGAACCTTATAATTTGCTATTTTATAACGAGACTATTATCGAAGGGATTGTCTAATGAAAAACAGCACTATCATTTTATTTATCTTTCTTTTTTGCGCCGTCGCATTCGCGCAGACGACGGTAAATTATAATTCGGAGATTTACGAGGTCGGCACGGTCGCCATCAACCGCGTAATCGACGATGCGAGCTTCGATCCGGGCGCGCCCGGTGCGTCTTCGTGGAATTTCACATCATTCGCGGGAGGGCGTGTCGATACCTTAACGGCTATCGCTTATTCGGCCTCCATTCCGCATATTACCGAATGCTTTATGACGCCGAATTACATTCCATATTCCCATGCCGTCACCGATATATCCGATACAGAGATTTGGCTTTTCTATCGCGTGGAACCGACCGGTGTCACGCCGCTCGGGCTTTACGGTTCTTACGAATCCAGCACCGACGGCGAGCTTTCAATAATCGACGAAGCCCATTCGCCCATGTTCAATTTCCCGGTCGAATACACCGATAGCTGGGTCGATTCTTCGCACGGCGCGGGAGAGATAGTCTATGGAGTTTTTACTATCAATTACGATTATCAGGATACGGTATGGCATTCGGTCGATGGCTACGGCCAAATCGTTTTGCCCTTCGGGACATTCGAGGCATTGCGAATCAAAAAATTTCACTGGAACCATTCCCAAGCCGGCGGTTTATTTCCCTTTGACAAGACAAAGCGAACTTTCGAATATTCATGGATATGCACCGAGCTTGGCGTGGCCGCAACGTTCACCGGCCCCACCGATTCCACGGGCGGAATGCCGGATTCCATGTTCACAACCGGCAATGTTAGCTTTCAGATCAGCAATTCGAGTTTGGGTGTTATCGAAACGCGACACCCGTGTTATCTTTCGATAACAACCTGTCCGAATCCGTTCAATTCGGCGGTTACGATTTCCGTCGATGCGCCCGTAGGGGCGGGTC
>CAYNTG010000048.1:0-16198 GCA_964400105.1 uncultured bacterium | reverse complement strand
AAAAATTTTCTGGCGGGCAATGCTCGCCGATATCGGCTTCAGCCTCATGATTTATCCAAATTAGGTAGATTTTTACAGGCCTCCGCAGGCCTTCATACTGTCGGCTGGATTTTTTAAGGGAAGATTTCCGATACAAAAGCGAATCGTGCCGAAGGCGCGTTGAGCAAGACACCCGTCGGCGCTGCCGCCCCCCTCCACTCTGTCACGATTTTTGCGGTTTTCCTTCGGACGCAAAAATCCCCACCCAACCACCACCCCATTCCCGCGCCAGCGCCCCCACCCCCACGCCAGCGCCACTCTTCGTCGTTTCGATACGGCCTACGGCCTACTCAACGACCGGTCGGTGGCTGAGGTAGAGACGTCGCATAGCGCGAAACCTATCTATAATCTCGAAAGACTTATCTCGCCTTCCGAGATTCGAGCGAACGAAAACTGCTCGAAGAAATCGCCGAGGTTCACATATTTCCCGCCCGCGAGATCGACAATCCGCGCGGGTTCGTGGGTATGCCCGACGATTACGAGATCGATTCCGGTCGCGACAAATCCGCGAGCGACATCGACATATTCCGCCTCGAATGCGAGGTTACGCTTCTTCGTGTAAATACGGCTTCCGTCGGATGCCAAGTCCGCGAGTTTTTGACCGACGAATCTCGGCAGGCATCTGTAAAGAAAAATATTAACGCGATTTCGCAGGATCGGACGCAATATTTTCCGGTATCCCCAATCGGATGGCGCGAGGCCGTCGCCGTGATCGGCATAGACGTCAAAACCGCCGAGGACACCTCGAAACGGGCTATGGTGAACCTTGCATCTTGTGATCGAGGCGAACTTTTCGCCGACCCACCAGTCGTGATTTCCGCCGATAAAGTTAAGCTCGACGCCGCGCTCGGTCGCCGTGCGAAGGATTTTCAGAATCTCGTCGTAACCGCGAGGGATTCCGCGTCGAAACTCGAACCAAAAATCGAACAGGTCTCCGAGGATAAAGCATTTTGCACGGTCCCTCGCCGCAAGATCGAGCAGCGCGGCGATCTTCGATAGCTTAATCGCATCCCATTTGGCATCCCCCGCACCGAGATGTGCATCCGAAAAGAAATATATTGGCTTTTCGCTTGAAGTCATGTTAGTATATTTATATAGTTTTTTCTTTTGTGCAAGCTCATTTACCGAAAGAACGGAAAATATTGCGATGAGAATAATTGTTAAGGCATTTGGCTGCAAACTGAACCAGTGCGAGGCGGGCGCTATCGAAAGGAATCTAGCATCGATCGGACACGAGATCACCAAAAATGCGCCGTTCGATCTTGCGATTGTCTGCGGTTGCACGGTTACCGTTCGGGCGGATTACAAGGTTCGGCAATATATTCGCCGCTTGCGCCGCGAGAACGGCGTCGAGCGAATAATCCTAAGTGGTTGCAGCGCAGTGAATTTTAAGAATACAACTATCGAGGAATTGGGCATCGAAAGGACTTTTACGCGCAACGATCCGGTCGCGATAGCGGATTATATCGGTCGCGGAGACCTTCAGTCCGGCGGTTTGCACACATTTCACGGGCGCACCCGCGGCTATGTCAAAATTCAGGACGGATGCAACCAATTCTGCACATATTGCATCGTTCCGCTTGTCAGGGGAAGGGAGCGGAGTGTGCCGCCGGATGATATCGTCCGCAGGATCGCGGAGCTCGAACGCGCCGGCATCCGCGAAGCGGTTTTGACCGGCGTCCACGACGGGCGATATAAACACGGCGATCTTGACCTGGCGGGCCTTTGCAGGTATATCCTCGATGAGACGGGCATCTTCAGAGTGCGCCTCAGCAGTATCGAGGTCACGGAGATCACCGACGAGCTGGTCTCTATCGTCGCAGAAAGCGGGAGAATAGCTCCTCATCTACATGTGCCGCTGCAATCGGGCAGCGATCCGGTGCTCGAACGGATGGGCAGGCCATACACTGGAACATATTTTCGTGAGATTATCGACAAATTGGCCGATAAAGTTGACAATATCGGCCTTGGAGCCGACGTTATCGTCGGTTTTCCCGGCGAAACCGATAGCGAGTTTGACGAAACATACTCATTGATCGAATCGTCGCCACTGAGTTATCTTCATGTGTTTCGATATTCGCAACGTGAGGGAACCGTTGCGGCCACTATGCCCGATCAGGTTCCCAACGATATCAAAAGAGCGCGAATGGAGAGGTTAATCGCGCTCAAAGGCAGATTACAGAGGCGATTCTCGGAATCGCAGATCGGGATTTTGCAGAGCGTGATCGTCGAGCGTATCGACGACGGGATCGGTTCCGGTCTGACGGGGAATTACATTCGTGTTGAATTCCCAATCGATTGCTATGAAAGAAATAACATATTATTACTTAATCCAATATCTTATAACAATGGCGTAATGCAATGCACAATAAGAGATACTGTATAATTACATACGGTTGCCAGATGAATGAATACGATTCGGCTGCGGTAGCCCGGATGCTCGAAAACGCCGGATGGCAAAGCTCTTCCGAGGAAGAGGCGGATTTTATCGTCGTCAATACCTGCGCCGTTCGGCAGCACGCAGAAGATCGAGCTATCGGGCGCTTGCTGACTATCGCGGGAACATATCCGAAAAAAACGGTCGGGATAATGGGATGCGTTGCGCAGGAACGCGGCGAGGAACTTCTCGGACGCTACGGGATAATCGATTTCGCCGTCGGACCGGGCGAGATCGACCGCATCGTCGATATAGCGGAGGGGAAGCTGCCGCGAAGGGCACTGCTCGACGTAGATCGAATCGATGGGTGCGGCATGATGGCGAGGCTCGAACCGAATTCGCTGAAGGCGTTCGTGGCTATATCTCGCGGGTGCGAGAATTTTTGTAGTTACTGCATCGTGCCCTATGTCCGCGGCAGGCTTCGCGGAAGGCCGATAGGCGATATTCTCGATGAGATAAAACGCAATATCGCGTTGGGAGTCAAAGAGATAACGCTTCTCGGCCAGAATGTCAACAGCTATATCGATCCATCGACAGGCGCGGATTTTGCCGACCTTCTCGAACGAGTCGATTCTATCGATGGGATCGCGCGAATCCGTTTCGTAACCAATCATCCTAAGGATATGTCGGACAAAATAATAGGCGCTATCGCAAAGCTGCCGAAGGTATGCGAATCGATCCACCTGCCAGCGCAATCCGGCTCGACGAAGATATTACGTTCGATGAATCGAGGTTATACGCGAGAACAATACCTCGATCTTATTGATAGAATTAAAGATAGCATTCCAAACGTAGCGTTGACTACGGACATCATTACCGGATTTCCGGGCGAATCGCAAAAGGATTTCGATGATACGGTAAGTCTATACAGGACGGTCGAATATATCTCTTCGTTTGCATTTAGATATTCTGTGCGCCCCGGAACGAAAGCTTCAACGATGCAAGACGATGTCCCTGAAAAGGTTAAGATAGATCGTCTAAACCAGATTATCAAACTCGGCCAGCAACTCGCCGAAGAATATAGCATTTCGAGGATAGGAAAAACCGTCGAGGTTTTGGTAGAGGGTGAACCGGCACGCAATCCGGGGATGCAGGCCGGTCTCGATCGCACGGGGAGGCGGGTTCTATTCCATTCAAAAAACAACTTGCGCGGCGAAATAAAAAAAGTTATTATCGAAAGAGCCAAACGATGGCTTTTGCACGGCGAATTAGTGGAAAAAGACTGACCATATCCTAACGAATCGACCTATCATGTGGCTCCTCTGAAACTTAGCTTATTTCATTTCAATTATGTAATACCGATTTGGTATTACATTAATAAAAAAGTAATTTTACGTAAGGTTAATCTATGCATGAAGATATAGAAAAGGTAATTATTGTCGGCCTCAGAACGCACAATGTTGAGAAATCGTTCTATGAAGACTCGATGGTGGAACTGGCGAGGCTCGTCGAATCGGCGGGCGGAGAGGTTGTATCGCGAGTCGATCAAACCCTTCGCAGGCCAGTTTCAGCGACATTTATCGGATCGGGCAAACTCGAAGAAATCGGGCGAGTAATGGAGGAAACGGGTGCTTCTACGGTGATCTTCGACGACGACCTGAAACCGAAACAGGCACATAATATCGAGTCCGGGCTTGGCAAAGGTGTCAAGATTATCGATCGCAGCGGATTGATTCTGGATATCTTCGCAACCCGCGCCAGAACGCGCGCCGCGAAGATTCAGGTTGAGTTGGCACAGCTCAAATACACGCTTCCGAGGCTCTCAGGCATGTGGGAGCACCTTTCACGGCAGTTCGGCGGCGCGATCGGTGCACGCGGCCCCGGCGAAACGCAGCTCGAAATCGACAAACGGACTATAATGCGGAGGATCGCGACGTTAAAGAAAAAACTCGAGAAGATCGAGACGCAGCGACGGACGCAAAGAAAGGGGCGCGCAAACTCGTTCCGCGTGGCGCTCCTGGGATATACTAATGCCGGTAAATCGACGCTGCTTAATAAGTTGACCCACGCCGGTGCGTTCGCCGAGGACAAGCTTTTTGCAACGCTCGACCCGCGAACACGCACCTATCGAACCCCGGAGGGCGTAAAAATCCTGTTCACGGATACGGTCGGTTTCATCCGCAAACTCCCGCACCATCTGATCGAGAGCTTTCGCAGCACGCTCGGCGAAGCGACCGAGGCGGATTCGCTGCTTATCGTCGCAGATGCTACCCATCCGGCCATCTGCGACCATCTCAAGGTGGTCGATACGGAATTGCAAAGAATGGGTTTAAGCGATGCTTCTAAGATACTTGTGATCAACAAGATAGACATTGTTGATGAGCTTAAACTAATCGAACTCGAAAAGGCTTTCCCAGATGCGGTTTTCGTGAGCGCCAAAAGCGGAAATGGTCTCGATTGCCTGTTGGATAACATCTTGAAAGGGATACCGGAAAGCGCTACGGCTTGAGATTCAGTTTTACTTGGATGTGTTTAACCGCCTGATTCGTAATATGTTACATAAGTTAAAACTCGAGCTTATCCATCGCGCGCAGGCCGAGTTTTAATGGTATCACCGTTGCAGCGAGGTTTACCAAAAGCAGGACAGCCGCGCCGACGGCGACCTCGGCCCGGGGAAAGGTTTCGCGCTGCCCGATGAGGAACGACATGTAATGATATGTCGGGAAGGCCAGAGCGAGCGTCGATAGGGCGACATAGATGAGGCTTATTAGCGCGCATATCATCCCGCCGCCGCTCGATGCGATCTTGCCAGGATTCGGTTCGGCGAAGCTCGGAAAAATGCTTCCGAGGCCCGTAGCTAAAGACGTTAACGATATGCTCATCAAGAAGATACCGAATCCTGTGAGCAGCGTCATCGTAGTCGATTGCGATAGAAGGGAACTGGAAACCACCGCGACGATCTCGGTTATCACGAAAAAGATTATAAAGGCAATTATATATTTTTCCCAGAACAGCCTTCTCATCCTGACCGGCGAGCTTGCGATACTCCAGAACGACTTGCCCTCCATGGAGATAGACGGATAGACAAAACGCACCGACAGCGTCGCGAGGATGTAACCGCAAAATGCGTAATTCACGAAGCTGATGAGCGTCCGCCAGTAAAGGCCATCCACGTTAAGCGGAACGTTGCGCAGATTGAAGAGGTAAAATATCACCAGAACGAGCAATATAGCGAACTGCGACCATTGGTTCGGTTCGCGGAGAAAGAGGCGAATATCCTTGACAAAAAGTGAGCGCATATCCCGCGAAAATATTGAGAATGCTCTCCATGAAATGCCATAAAAGCCACTGTTTGCACCCTTTCGTTTTCGACGGCTTAGGATTTCCGATGCCGCCAGATAGGCCTTGTAATAAAGCCTTTTCGCGATAACATCGAGGAAAATAACAAAGGCCGCCGTCGTCGAAAGAAGCATCGATATATAGAACAACATCGTGCCGTTTTGGCCCAAACGCGCGGCCCTCAAAGCCTCGACCACCCAGATATTCGGAAGCCATTGGTTATCGTTAGTAGCGAGGTCTTGTAAATAATAGTTCAGAAGAGCCAGATCCCCCTGAGCCGAGAAAACGATTCTGCTGAAACGCGCACGGACGAAAAAAAAGATTCCTATTGCTCCTAAGATACCGAGCAGCAATATAATACGCCGTGATCCGAATTTTTTTGCGAGCGGAAAAACCATCATTGAAAGGCCGGCACCGGCGATTCCAGGGATCAACAAAAAAGCCGGCAGCACAAGAATCGCAAATATCGCATAGTGAAGCGCCGAGAAGTGGTGCACAATACCGTAAGCCGTTATCGCGGGGATGGTTATGACGAGCGTCGCCCAACTTGCATAAAAGACGTTGTCCACAAATTTTACCCAAAAGACATGACTATGCGGAATTGGAGAAACCATCAGAAATGATGCTTCAGGTGAACGATATAGAGCGCCGATCGCGCTAATCAGGTTCGACATCGTGAGCATTATCAAAAAAGCGAGGAAGGCGATCCCGATAATTCGGTCGATGAGGAGAACTCCAATATCTTGCACCGTAACGAGATAAGAGAACGTGCGATAAAATATCCAGAACGTCCCCAAAAGAAAAATCGCCACGACCAAAAAACCGACGATCATCTTCGCGCTATGCTCGATGTCCTTGCTGAATATAAGCCGCGCAAGCTGCTTCGGTTTTGTTTTGAGAATTATATCCCACATTTACTGGGAATATATCCTTTTTGAGGTCTATTTC
The DNA here is from genome assembly GCA_964400105.1 of uncultured bacterium. Lineage (GTDB taxonomy): Bacteria > UBP14 > UBA6098 > UBA6098 > UBA6098 > CAYNTG01. The sequence goes on along the minus strand of CAYNTG010000048.1, from coordinate 9,495 downwards.
AACGTTATATCGTCTAGGGCGCTTTATTGTCCTTGAAAAAATTTAAAAAATAAACTATAATCTTATAAAATAAGATGCGCCGATTTTATAAATTCTCCTTCACTCTTGAATGGTGGATAACATGAAGAATCTCATAACATTGACCATTATCATTTCAGTATGTTTTACATTAACCGCATTCGGCGATGTCAAGATCGCCCTGCTGAAAATCTCCGGCCCAAACCGCGATGCCGAGACGATCACAGCCATCGATGCCCTGCTTGCATCGGACTCGACAATCGATATGATAATCGGGCCGGCGGAGAACCTCGGCGGAGATTCCAATAAAGCGAGGATCATCTTTGCGGAAACCCCCGGTGGAATAGTATTCGATGTCGCCGATACATTCTGCAGGTCGTTGGATGTGCTATCCGCGCTCAACGGGATTTCCACCCTTGCCGGGATGCACGGCGTGACGATAATCCCCGGCACGATCTGGGAGGTGGACTCGAACCTACACTGCTTCGAGGCGATCCCGATATTCGGGCCGGACGGCGATGTCGAAAGGATTCGCCGGAAAGCACACCAAACCACAACCGATACATTAATCGATGATTGCATCCGACTCGATACGATTTTTACGCGCGACGGCAACTCATACAGCTATTTAATAACCGTGTCGAACGAATCTGCAAACCTCCCGGAAGTCTATGGCTACACGGCTTTCCCGGCTGATTTATGGATCGCACTCGACCGCCGATGGATGGGCGACGTCGATCTCGCTATCGACCATGTCGAGGATGCCATTCCGCCGAATTGGAGCATCGTCTATACATATTCCAACGCCAATAACTTCTCCGCGCTTCTGGATTCGAATTGGATCACGCCGCAAACCCCGTTATTATTTTGCGATTTCGACTCCTTCGGAGGTGCGACGATCACCGGGAATATCGTCGAGGGATGCCACCCCGACGACGATTGGTTCATCATCCCGGATCGCTACGAAACGCCACACGGCAAGGTCTATACCCTCGACCCAGACGACCCTACGCCAATCCCGCAGATCATAGTTTTCGCGGTGGATACATTCGGCGTCGTTGTGGAAAGCCTATTCGTGAACTACGGCGATCCCGGCACGGTGCCGATCTATGGCGGCTGGACGGACGATGAAGGTCTTTTTAAAGCTTGTTTCGCGGGTGAGGAGAGCCTCTTTTTCATGTTCTCGATAGACAGCATGATCCCGGTCCCGGAGGAAACGACTGTTTTCCTATCCATGGATTCGCCACGATGCACGCTTTTCGTAATACTCGTTCCCGATTCGACCACATCGATATCGAGCGCGGCCCTGCCGATGGATATAAAACTTTCCGTCGCGCCGAATCCCTTCAATTCCGCTTGCAAGATAATCTCCAAAGCTGATATAAACATATACGACATATCAGGTAAAAGGGTTCGGGCAATCGAGATTTCTGAAAGCAAATGCGTCATCTGGGATGGGATGGACGATGCCGGCGGATCGTTACCGTCCGGGCTTTATTTCGTCGAGACGGTCGGATCGCATAACCGGGAGCGATGTAAAATTATATTGCTTCGATGAATTTTTACAGATAAAAAGAGGCCTCTTTCGAGGCCTCTTTTTTCTGCAATCGATGAAATGATCAGCAAGCTACATTTATCGTATCGAGACGTATGTGCGGAGTAAGGAAGCTCCCATAGACGAGTTCCTGTTCGTCGCCAATAGCAGCGATCTCCTTCATGTCATTATAAATATTTCCGGAGATCGATGCGTTCTTCACGCGACCGACCAGCTTGCCATTTTCGATCTTAAACGCCGTCCCGACTGGGTTCGAGAACGAACCGGCGATGATATTCCCCTGGCCCAATCCGAGAACGCCGTCGATAAAGATTCCTTCTTCGATAGAACCAAGCATATCTTCGTAGGAGGTGTTCCCCGGCGAGATCGCGAGATTTGAAAGCGATGGCGACGACGCGTTGAATATCCCTCTCTCGCCGCAGCCGTTGGATTTGCGGCCCGCTCGCGCACCCGTTACGAGATCGAATATGAAATTCTTGAAAACACCGCCATCGACGATTTCGATTTGGCGTTTCGGCATCCCCTCGTCGTCGAATGGAGAGCTTCCGAGCCGATTGTCGAGAGTGCCGTCGTCTATGACGCTGAATTTATCGTCGAATAACTTCTCGCCTTCCTTGCCTACGAGCGGCGATGTCCCTGTATAAACAGACCTTCCGTTAATGGCCGCCTGAATCGGAAGCATCACAACCATCGTTCCACGCGGGCTAAAGACGATCGGTATTTTGCCGGACGAAACCGTGAGAAGATTATCGGCAAGCGCCATCTTTTCGTGAAATGGATCGGTCAATTTTTTCAATTCCGCTTCCATATCCGGGAGGCTCGTCGAGCCGGAACCGTCGCCGACCATGAATACATCATTTTGCTTCACACGGTTTAGACCGCCGCCCCATGAAAGCACGGATTTTTTATAACCGTCATGGAAACCGCTCGTGTTGGCGATCTGAACCTCGGATATACTCTTTTGAACGCCGAAATCGAGATCTGCGGAACCGCGATACCGTTCGCAAAACCGGATGAAAATCCTACCATAGCTTATAAGGTCCTCGATGGAAAGCTCCGTCAGCGCGGGATCGAATATCTTCGGCCTTTTGAATTCGCTCTTTCCGGGAAACTCGATATCGACCTTCTCGCCGAATTCCGCCGTCGCGATAGCATTCTCGATCATCCGATCGATACCGTTCGAATCGGTAGTCGCCGCCATTCCGATTTTGCCATTCTTCACAACGCGGAGCGAATATCCCTCTTTTTGCAGGACGCTGGAGCTTTTAATTTTCCAGCCCTCGAATCCGATTTCTGTGCTATGGGAATCGACATAAAAAACCTCGGCGGAATCGACCCGACCCTCGATCTTTCTGAGTATATCTTGCATTATTTGCCCCCTATAATAACATCTTTGATACGAATATGCGGCGCTCCAAAGCTGACCTTCGCCGCCTGCCCGCCTTTTCCGCAGTTCCCGCCGCCAACGCTCCACTCGAAATCGCTACCGATAGCATCGATGTTCATCAAGGTCTCGAAAAGATTGCCTTGAAGAACGACGTTGCTGACCATCTCGGCGATCTTCCCGTTGCGGATCATATAGGCGTGGCCGGCGGAGAATGAGAAGTTTTCGATCATCGTCTGGCCGCCGTAAGCATCGATGCAATAGACGCCATTTTCGATATGGGCTATCATCTCCTCGAACGGGACGCTGCCGTTCTCGATGGTCGTATTCGTCATTCGAACGATCGGTGTGTGGGAATAGCTTTGAGCGCGGGCGTTTCCCGTAACGCTTTCGCCCATCTTCGCGGCAGTTTCGCGGTTGTGAAGCCGCCCGACGAGCACGCCATCTTTGATGAGATAATTCTTTTTGCACACAATACCCTCGTCGTCGATATAGATCGTTCCGCGAAGCTCCGGCTGGACGGTGCCGTCCTCGGAAACGTTCAGTTCCGGCGGTCCGAATCGGCGTCCGATGGTCATCATCTCCCGCGCCTGCGGGTTATCGACGATGAAATCCGACTCCGAAAGGTGCCCAAATGCCTCGTGGATAAAAACACCGGCAAGCCTCGGATCGAGTATTACCGTGTATTTGCCGGCCTCGACCTGCTCGGCGTCGAGGAGATCGACCGCGATCTTGCCGATCCTGGCAATCTCCTTTTCTTTGTTCTTGATCACGGAGAAATTGCCCCGGCTCGACCACGAATCGTGACAGGATTGGACGTTATCGCCGCTCTTGGCAATCGCACGAGCCACGAGAACGATATCCATTCGCTCCTTCCGAAAGAAACTGCCTTCGGAGTTGGCGAACCAGAGTGTTGAAAAGCCGTCGCCATAAGAAACCGTTGTATCGATAATCCTGTCGTCGATGCCGCGAAGAAGCTCGTCGTAATGTTTGATTATCTCGTATTTTTCGGCAATCGAATGCTCGCGTGGATCGTCTTCGATCTTCGCCTCGAATTCGAGATCGACCTGCGGCACTTCCGCAAGCTCGATCGACTCCTCCGGCTCGATAGCGCGGCTGCTCGCAACGGCCTCGCGAACCCTCTCCTCGAGATTATCGAGCGAGTTGAAGTTGACGATTCCCCATCCGCCGCCGTGAACCAGCGCGCGGACACATCCGCCGACGTCGGTCGAGGCCGCGATCTTGTCGATCTCTCCGCTTCTGAAACCGACCGACGAGGAAGCCGAGTCCTGCACGCGTATCTCGACATAACCATCGGCGGCTTTGAGCGCATCTTCCATGCGTTTTCTCATATTACCTCCATTGAAGTGTTTTTAAATTCAATTTATATAGTATATGGACTCTCTAAATCTCGGTCAAGCCACAACGTGAAATAATATGTCCATTCACCAGACAAAATTTGTGAGAAATTGTATTGAATTTCGCATTTATATCTCTATATTTCATGGTTAGAATTAGGTTGACTAAACTATTGGAGGTTCAAATGAAAATTGGAATAAGTTCAAGCGGTTCAGGTCTCGATAGCATGGTCGATAAAAACTTCGGGCGCTGCCAATATTTCGCTGTTGTCGAAATTGAAAATGGCGTGATCGGAGAAGCGAAATTTATCGAAAACACCGCATCGGCTCAGGCTGGTGGCGCTGGAGTCACCGCATCGCAGCTTATAGCGAACGAGGGAGTCGATGCGATTATCGCATCGAATATGGGTCCACGCGCCCTCGATGTTTTCAGCCAGCTTGGAATAAAAATGTATCGGGGTGAAGGTAATATTGCCGATGTTGTAAAGGAATTCATCGATGGCAAGCTTCAAGAAATACAATCGGCGACCGGTCCGAGGCATTTTGGTTTAGGAGGAAGATAGGGCGCATGATAAACGATAAAGTCCGAAGAATAGCAATTTCAGGCGGGAAAGGCGGAACTGGTAAATCCACTGTATCCACATCGATTGCGGATATTTACGCGAGAAGGAAAAGAACGATACTCGTCGATGCCGATGTCGAGTGCCCAAACGATCACCTGCTACTTTCGGTCGATCGGAAGAAGCATTCCGAGGTTTCGATGCTTATTCCCAAATGGGATTTCGACCGTTGCACGAAGTGTGGCTTTTGTGCCGATGTGTGCAAACAGGATGCGATCGTTTTTGTTAAGGGTAAATATCCGGCGTTCGTTCAGGATATATGCACGGGCTGTAAGGCGTGTATCGTTGCATGTCCGACGAATGCGATTTCGGAATCGTCAAAACAGATCGGCACCGTCTTCACCGGCGAGAATTACGGCGTGTATCTCATTTCGGGTGAGCTTAAGCTCGGAGAGCTTGCTTCAGGCGAGGTCGTTTCGGAGGTGAGGAAGATCACGGAGAAGATAAACCGCGATATAAAGGCGGAAATCATTATGATCGACTCTCCGGCGGGCGTCGGATGCCCGGTGATCGCCTCGCTGACCGGCACGGATTACATCATCGCCGTCACGGAGCCGACACCGTCAGCGTTGCACGACATGAAGCGGGTGCTCTATCTTGCGGATCATTTCGGCATAACCTGCGGAATCGTTATAAACAAATATGACCTGAGGGGCGGTTATCACTCGCAGATCGAGAAATTCGCAAAGGAAAACGATATACCGATTATCGGGAGATTGCCTTACCGCAACGATTTCGTCGATGCGCTTCTCGACATGAAACCCGTCGTCGAGCTGAACCCGGAATACATACCGCTTTTCGAGGGCATTATCGACGTGGTGGAAAAGGCGCTATAACTCTCGCGTGCTTTGTCTTCAAATCACGTGGGAGTGGCTTGGTCTCTCGTTGAGAGACCAACTGGTGATCTCATTTAATATTCGAATCCCTCGACCTCCACGACCGTGATATCAATATCCAGACCGAGAACTATTCACAAAATTGAAATATAAGGTTATTAGATTTACCCCCTAAATATCACGGTCATAAAGCCGAAGTCGCGAAGGGAGATTATATCTTTCTCGTCGATTCTGCACGGGTCTAACGTGAGGTCAATAGCATATTCAAGCATGGCCAACGATTTTTCAGGAAGATCGACCGAAGCGTAATCATTTATAACCAGTGCGATCCTTTCGCAATCTGATCGTGGTTTCAGAGACATTCTAACATATTTCCCCGATTTGTTAGAGAATTTGAGTAGCCGCTTGACCGATGCCGGAAATGAGTTTATATTATGTGTAATAGGATGAATTTACGAAGGATAATATGAAACTCAAAACAATCTTGATTCTCCTGATCCCGGCCATTTGCATGGCCGACAGCCTGAATGTTTCGCTTTTAGGAAGCCTGTCGCTTCCGGGGAGCGCATCGGATGTCGCCTTTACCAACGGCCGCGCCTATGTTGCCGCAGGAAGCGAGGGTATTCGGATCGTCGATCTCGCCGATCCGACTGATCCGGTCGAACTTTTCAGCCATCCAACATCGAGCTTTGCCGGCGGATTGGGAGTTTTTGGGAATTTCCTGTATGTGGCGAATTTTGCTTTGGGGCTATATATCCTCGATGTCACATGGCCGCCGCCTTCCGAGCTTGGGAATGTCATTACAGCCGGATATGCATTGGATGTCGAGGTTCGCGGCGATTATGCGTTCATCGCCCAGTATGACTGCGGTCTCGCTATTGCGAATATCTTAAATCCCATGTCTCCGGCTATTATCGGCGAGGAAGACACACCCGGTTATGCCTATGGCGTGGCTCCGGACGGCAACTATTGTTATGTTGCAGATCGGGGCACCGGACTTCGCGTAATGGACGTTTCGACACCCACATCGCCGGTGGAGGTCGGTTCGTGGGATACATACGGCGAGGCTACCGGAGTCGCGGCGCGCGATGGCATCGCCTATGTCGCCGACGGACTTTTCGGCCTGCGCATAATCGATTGCTCGACGCCGGATTCACCGGATGAAATCGGCTCGTTCAACACATTCGGAAATGCCGAGGGAGTTTTTCTGGCGGGACATTATGCTTTCGTCGCCGATGGCGAATGCGGATTGAGGGTAATCGATGTTTCCGATCCCACGGATCCCGACGAGGTTGGTTTTTACGATACCGACGGTGTGGCCAAGAACGTATTCGTGGTGAACGATATGGCCCTTATCGCCGACGACGACAACGATCTGGTCGTGCTCGACGTTTCATATTTCGATACCGGTGTCAAAGAGGTTAAGCTGCCTTGCAAAATGGGGATCCTCGCGCATCCGAATCCATTCAATTCATCCTGCAAAATCGATGGTTTAACCGGCAAGGTCGAGATATTCGACATTACCGGAAAGCGAATCGATGTTATAACATCGCCGGGCAGATGGTCTCCATCGCCGGAGACACCGTCCGGCATCTATCTCGTAAAACCGGTTTTGGATGATAAAGCCAAACCGATAAAAATATCATTTTTGCGATAAAATTAAGCGGCCATTCAAGTAATGAACGGCCGCTCGCGGGGTTGCAAATCAGGAGGATATTTCTTTCACTTCCTAATACTTCTTTCGAAGCACCATGTTAAGAAGCACTTTAAATGCCAAAAATTTCGATTTATGTAATATGTTGTATAACAAAAAGTTACGAGGAGTCCGAATTAATAGGATTAAAAATTATGGGTTATAATCCTCATAAATTGGTAAATGTCCCCGGTTAAAACAAAAAAATCCGGCAATAAGCCGGATTTTATAGGACTTTATAACAGGTAGTTGTTTATTCTTTTTTATCCTCCGGCTTTTCGGCCTTAATGGCTTCGGCTTTCGCTTTGGCGGCGGCGAGCTTTTTTTCCTTTTCCTTCGCTTTTCTACGCTCGATGGCGGCGCGTATCCGGGGTGCATCGTTCGAGACCTCGCCGGACTTTTTGGAATGAATCGTTCCCGTGGGGCAAACAACGACGCAGATCTGGCAGCTCGTGCATTTTTCATAATCGATGTGCGCGAGGTTATTCTCGACTTTTATAGCATCGACCGGGCAGTTCTTCTCGCAGATTTTGCAACCGATACAGCCGGTTTCACATACGCCTTTAACGAGCTTTCCGGCGTAAATATTATTACATGCGACCCAAACGTCATTCTTAAGGGGCATAAGCTCGAGAACATCCACGGGGCATGCCTCGACGCACGCTCCGCAACCGGTGCATTTGTCCGTGGAGATGTCCGGGAGCAAATCCTCTTCGTTCATAGTGATAGCATCGAAAGGACAAGCCTCGACGCACGTTCCCATCCCGATACAGCCGTTCGGGCATGCCTTCGGCCCTCCCATAACAAGAGCCGCCGAGCGACAATCCCTGATGCCATCGTATTCGATTTTATCCTTCGCTCGATTTGCCCCACCACGGCACTTGAGGACGGCGATCTTCTTGACGCTCGCACCGACATCTGCGCCGGTAATTTCTCCTATCGCAGTTGCGACAGCCGCTCCACCCGGAACACATCCATTAACAGGCGCTTTGCCCTCCACGACGGCCTTAGCGAATCCGGTGCATCCAGGATAGCCGCAAGCCCCGCAGTTCATGCCGGGAAGAACGCTCTCTACCTTTTCAACCCTCGGATCGACCTCGATCGCGAATTTTTTCGCGGCAAAACCGAGAAATGCGCCGAAGATTAGCGCCATTAAACCCAATTCGATAATCGAACCAAAAAATGTAATATCCATCGAAGCTTCCTCTATTCGAAAGGCTCTTTTTCCATCATTTTGCGAATTATAATATCGTCTTCTGGAGAATCGGTGACGCTATTAACAGATTCAAAAAGAAAAGCGTCCACAACCTCGCCGTGCTTGTTTAAATATAGTCTTTTTGTCGGTGCGAGGGCTAACATGTCCGTCACAATAAATTCATAATAGATTGCATCTGCGCCTGGGAACCCGTGTCCCGCCTCCTCCGGCCAGTAAAAATACACTGAAAAAGGCTCGCATGCGCCTTTGTCGTATGCCACACGGGCGTTTGGTTGGTCGGGAAGTTTTGACCGGTGTTCGTAAATCCGGAACGCGAGAGAATCGCCGACGAGCGTCGTTTCATATGCTTCCAGGTTTCGCAACGGGTTGAAATCGATCCACCACTCAAACCACGGATCCTTGAGGGAATAAAATTGCAGCATCTCGACCGTATCACCCTTTGTGATAAATGTCGCGTGTGGCGGCTCATAAAAGAAGTCCCCGGAAATGGTGTCGCCGCCGTGTATCCATGTGAATTGACCGACGGTGCTCTGGGTCGGCGCGATCCATGCGCTGAACTCCTGAATGCACTGCCATAACGAATCTTCCGATGCGATCAGTGGCATCGATAAGATTAATAGTATGCACATTGCGATTTTCATATAGATATGATAAAAACATATGATTATACAGAACAAAGCCCTGTCGGTCAAGGCAAAAAACGGCTCTAGATGGATTATGTGACATATTGTGTGTATTTAGAGAAATTAGTTGAAAAAAAAGGGGGGCATTAAGGCCTTCTTTGTGGAGTTAGGAACAACCATGAAAGGAGAACG
>CAYNTG010000047.1:9022-16248 GCA_964400105.1 uncultured bacterium | reverse complement strand
CGAACTCGCGATATTCACAAAGAGAAACGTCGAGGTTTTCCGAAGGGTGATAGATATGGTCGATCGGGACCTGACGGAAATCATTCCACGAAATTGGGATGGCAGAGATAAAAATGGATTATTGATGACCGAAGGGCTTTATATTTATATAATAATACAGAATGAAGAGATTATCTGTAACGGAACTGTGGTTTTGGCGCGATAAAAATATTCTTTTTACAAAATAAAGCTGGGGAGCGCATTTTTTGAGAGTGAAATGAGAAGAATAACTTTGTCCATCCTTTATTCGATGCTGCTCTGTGTTCCGTTGTTCGGGACGGAGCCTACGCGAGAGGAGCGTCTCGAAGCGGCCAAAAGCGCTTATACTTTCCATGAGATGAGTGTGCGGGCGCGCCCTACAACCGTATCCGTGCCTTATTTCGAGGATTTCGAGTCCGGCGATGGAGGTTGGACGACCGCTGCTTTTACATCATATTGCCAATGGCAACGTATGACGAATCCGGAGCTTGTTCCAGTTCATGGCGATATTTACGGCACGATGGTCGATCTCGGAGATCCAAGACCGGCGTATCTTCCCGAAGCACACTCCGGAATCAACTCTTTTTGGTATGGCAATCCAGAGAATGGAACATTTATCGGCGAACCATTCGATCATTCCCCGATAGGCGGGCCGACCTATACCGGCGGAAACTCTGAAGAGGAACACGGCGGAACGCTCACCAGCCCTCTCTTCGAGACGCACTCACTCGGCCATATCATGTTAAGTTTCTGGACATGGTGGGAGGTCGAGTGCATAGATATCCATGCTTACGATATGATGTTCATCATGATCTCCACGGATGTTGGTGTGTCCTGGGATACGCTAAATTGGCTCAATCCGCCCTTCTCGAGGTTGCCGGGTTGGGATCATTGGGAAGCATATTCTTCCGGCGGGTATCTATCCCCTGGAATGTGGATAAAGTGGACATATTTTCTCGATAGCGGATATTCCGGTTCGGATATTTTGCTTAGGTTCCTTTTTGCTACGGAGGACCCGCTTTATAACGGTTTTCGCGGATGGTTTATCGACGATATTTATGTAAGCGGCGGTTTGGAAGAAGCCCATCTTATGCGCCGTGGCGAATATCCGAATCCACTTGATATAGTCGATTGCAATGTCGATCCTAACCCGTTTCCATTCGATTTCATCGTTGAAAATATCGGAGGAGATGCCGCCGAGGAGGTCGTGCTGACGATCGAGCTTCCGCCGGAATTGGATCTCTTTTCTGGATTGTTATCTTATCCACTCGGAACGGTTTCTCCGGGAGAAACGGACACGGTTCGTTGGGATATCGAGGTTCTTTCATCACTGGAGATCGATACGAGTTTCTGCTGGAATGTTATACTGACAAGCGCCGATTCCCTTATCGGTTATCGGGATGATTTTGAGGGAGGCGGCCCTCTTTTCACCGGAGATGCGCATTTCGATTATTGCGATGTCCGCTTGCCAAACGGGCCGGATGAAACCGTCAGCGGTTTCGGCGTCGCAGGGATTCCATCCGACGGTTCCCCCGAATATGCCGGTCCCCTTTACTCGACTTTTACAAGCCGGGAGTTTTACCTTACGGGATGGATCGAGGTGTATGTCGCTTTTTGGTATTGGCTCGCAGTCCCGCCGATCGATCCGCTGGGCTGGTCGAGAGACGGCGAGGATGGTTTCCTCGTCGAGATAAATGTGAATCACACAGGTTGGGTTCAGCTCGATGAGTTCGGCGTCGGTCTTATGCTTCCGCGATACGACGCATACATAGACGAATGGGTCGATAATCCAATCGTTGACCGAATGGCATATTGCGATTCGACCGGGCGTTGGATCGAGGTAATTTCGCAGGACCTGATCAATATGGGAGTTGTCGATACGGACGATACGCTTCAGCTTCGCTATGTATTTGGATCGAGTAGCTTCGGACACAACGCAGGTCTCTTTCTCGACGAGTTCCGGCTATCGACGGTGCAATATCCGATCGGACCGTTCTTGCATACCTTCTGCGTGGATATTCCCGGAACGCATATCCCGAACGCTACGCTCGTTTTGCCGCAGGATAGCACGAGTTCGAGCTGTGAGCGTCAGGAGATCGTCATAAATGTTGGCGGCGAATCGCTTGTCGATTCTTCGAGGGTCGTTATATGGGCGGACGGCACCTGGCGATTCTCGCTTGCCGACGGCAACATGGATGTCGATCCTTCGATAGGAAGGGTCGTAGCACAGTTTCTGGTCGGGCAATCGTGGTCCGAGGGTTGGCATAATGTTCGTGTCGATACATGTTTCAACATTCTTGGATGCAATATCGATTCTCCGCTTGTCTTTGATTTCCTTTCGGACTTTACGCCGCCGGATGCGGCGCTCATCGACCCTTCGGGCGGCATCTTTTATGGAACGGAAACCGGACCGGTTACTATATCGATTACAGATATGCTTACCGGCGTGGATTCCACTACAATCGAGGTGATTTTCTGCGGATCGGCATATAATTTTGCCCATGCGGCGGTTCGTTGGGACGGCAGCGATCTGGTCTTTTATCCGGAATCCACCGGCACCGGTTTATCATGGTCGGATTGCCCGGAGATATGCATTGTCGCCGGCGATTCACCGGATTACTGCGAACCGAATATCGACACGACCTGCTTCGATATCGAGATCGTGTATTGCGAGCCGTTCGGGCATCTTATTACACCGCAGATCGGCGAAATTTCGGCGTGTGACGATCAATCGATCGTATTCGCTTTATTCGATAGCGCCGGAATCGATCCAAACGACGCGGTTATTATCGTGGAAGGCGACCGCTTCACGACCGGCATCGACGCCGAGGTTTCGATACTCGAAGACACTCTCGTTTTCACGCCATCGGTTTTATGGGCCCATGGCGACACGATCTCCGGTTCGCTGGTAGAATTTTATAATGTTCACGGGATACCGAATATCGATTCCGTGGGTTTTGGGTTCGTCGTCGATCTTCATCCGCCGGAGGTTACTCCGCAGACGCCGGTTCCTCGATCTTTTACATCGGATGAATATCAAGAGATCGTTATAAAACTTGCGGATGTTCCAGCCGGTCTCGATCTTTCGACCTTTCAGGTGATCTGCGATGGTCATACATTAACGATTGACGACGGGATATGGACTTCATTGGCAGATGGCGGTTCATTCACGATTCGGCCGTTCGAGTTGGGATTCGCTTTCGTCGCCGGGGAGACTATCGAGGTTCGAGTCGATATCTGCGACGAACCGGACCTTTGCGCTCCGAATTGCACCACCGCAATATGGGAGTTTTACACCGAACCTAAAACGGTCTGCACGGCTTACCCGAATCCATTTACACCGGACAATAACAACATAAACGACTGTGTGATTTTCGATTATCCGCACAGTTACACAAACAATGCGAAGTTGACTATCTTCAATTTGCGGAACATTGTGATTAACGAGACGGATATCCACGGTGTAACCACATGGTTCGGGGTTGATAACCACGGTAAAGCGCTCCACGAAGGGCTTTATTTATACATAATCGAAAGCGATGGCCGGGTGGTATGTAACGGATCCGTCTTACTGATGAGATAAGATTGAATAATTTTGATGTTAGCATTTTTTGATGTAAATATTTCAAACCAAGGAGATATGGTTGCCATGAGAAAATTAGTACTAGTAACGGCAATGTTAATTTATTGCGTTTCGGTTCTCGCAATTCCCGGAGTCGAGGCTTTCTTGCGGTCTCGAACCGATGAGATTCCCTATTCGCCGGTCGTCGGTGATCTTAACAGCGACGGTCTTGCGGAGATCGTTATCGCCTCGAGATCGGTATCGATCAGCACCACTGGCGATGGCTGGTTGACGGTTGTCGATAAATACCACGACGACGTGTGCTGCACTTTATGGACGGATCGATTTGGGAGAGGGGTTTTCACGCCTGCTATCGCCGATATCGATAGGGATGGAATCGGCGAGATATTTTGCGCTGTCTATTTCGACAGCCCCGGCGGCATGGGCGTTATGAGCGTAGATGGGATTAGCGGAACCATTAATTGGATATTCGACGCCGGCTGCGCATTTTATAGCAGCGCCGCACATGAGGTTCTCCTTGCGGATTACGACGGCGATGGGCATGTCGAGGTTATCGCGCAGATTAATTGCAGCGGCTCAAGTTATAATATCTATGTGCTCGATGCACTCACAGGTGCCGAGGAGCTCGTGATAAACACCGGTTCGAGTCGCTCTTACGCTTCGATGGATTGCGAGGATATAAACGGCGATGGAAGATACGAGCTTATCGCTTCGGTTGTGACGGGAAGCTCCGTCGAGGTCGTGTGTTGGAACGATACCGGCACCGAGCTTTGGCGCGTTCCGGGCGGCCCGCCGGCTATAGGAGATGTCGATCTGGACGGCGAGGCGGAGATCGTTTGTGGATGGGTTGTGGGAGGCGGAGACTACAGCTATCACCTTCGTGTTTATTCCGCTGAAGGGGTTATGGAGGATGAGCTTATCATTATCGATGCGACCAGCACGGCTTATCAGCATTACGAATGCCCGGTGATCGCCGATTTCGATCTCTCGACGCCGGAGCCGGAGATCGCTTTTGCCGTTAATCACACACCGACCGGTTCGCAGTGTATCATCACCGTTATAAGAATCGACGGGACGATATTCTGGCAAACGGCTCCTTTCTCGTCGGGCGAGATTATATCGATGTCCGCCGCAGACCTTAGCTGCGACGGCGTGTTCGATCTATGCAGTTACAATATGGCGGGTGAATTTATCGTTTTCGATGGCCGAACCGGTTATTTTTGGGCGACCTTCGACGAATTTATCGGAAGCTACCTTCCCGATCCGAATCGCTTCATCGCGATCGCAGACATGGACGACGATTGCCATGCAGAATTCGCAGTCAGCACATATCGCGGAAGCTATTCATCGTCGAGTCGTGGCGTATATATTTACGGCGACGACGACGACTGGAATCCAGTTCGCAATATATGGAATACTGGCAGTTATTATTACACAAACATAGACGATAACCTCCAGATGCTTACGGATACTTCCTCCCAGATTCACTGGGTCAAGGATAATCTCTGGCGTGCGCAGCGAATTATTTCATGCGGCCTCGAGGCGATTCCGGGGCCGGAGATTATAACCAATCCTATTAAGTGTGCGAAGTGCGACAGCATAGGCGAATTTCTCTTTTCCGCAACGATATGGAACCCGACCTGTGAGGAGATCGCTTACTATACACATTGTATCCTCGATTTTGACTCGGTAGGACTCAATTGTCTTACATATCTCGAAGGGCAATGCACAACTTACATCGGCGATCTCATGCCGGAAACCGATACGGTTTTGACATGGCGTTTCGAGGTCGATCCGGATTGCGATTCATGCGATATATCATTCTGGCTGAGGGCCGAATGCCTAAACTCGCTTATCGTAAGCAACCGGCATATCTATGTTCCCGTTTGGACACCGCGATGCCATTATCCGCCGGCTGTGGTTCGAATTCGTCCGAATATCTGCGGCGAAGTTATCTCTTGCGGTCCTTCGGATAGCCTCGGATCGGTTATACAAACAGGACAGGAGATCATCTATAACATCTCTGCCGACACGATTTTCGGAACGAGTTATCCTCTTATCGATAGCCTTATAATACTCACGGTGTATTCCAATTCAACACCGATAGAGCATATCGGACTCGACGATTCACGCCTTGTCTGGGATGGCGACGAATTCCATGGAGGTTTATTCTATAATCCGAACCCGCTATATCCGCACGGCGACACGATAGTATTCCAACTCGAACCGATTTATAACGAGCTTTTCTGTATAACAGAGCTAAACGTCTGCACGCTAATTATCGATGATATGTATCCAGACACCATCGATGTTTACCCCGATCACATGTCGTGGGCACCATTCACGGTTTTGAACGAAATCTATGCCATATTGGCCGACGATTTCATGAGTATTGTCCCTTCGAGCGTCTTGGAGGAGAACATGTCTGTCAGCGTGAATGGCACGCCGATCAGCGATTTCACGGTCGATATTCGTTGCGACGGTGTCGATCCGGATACGGTTCTCTTCGATATTCACAGCGGAGTCCTTCCTGCTGATACCATCGAGATTTGTTTCGAGGGAATGATCGACGACATTGACGATACGAGCTTCTGTGGCGCAAATATCACTCCGACAACATGCTGGAGTTTTATTATCCTTGCCGATGAGCCTGTGGCGTTCCTTGTCCACCCGGATCGCGATACATATAGCGCATGTGTGGATCAGGAAATCATAATCCACATCGTTTCGGAGGTTGTGATGGACTCGATGACCTTCGAACTGGAGATCGATAGCGTCGTTCACACCATCGAAGAGGAATGGCTATGGTGGGATCCTGTCGATAGCAATCTCCATTGGACACCGGATGCGGGATGGTGGCAAAGCGGCAACGAGGCGAATATCTGTCTAATACGTGCGGAGAGTAGAATCGCGCAGAATATCGCTAACGCGCCGTTCTGCTTCGATTTCTGGCTCGATTTCGATCCGCCGGTTATCACATATTTAACCCCGCAGATGGGGCTTTCACAGATGATTCGCGACGTTACACCGAGGATTACGGCGACCATCGAGGAACCGCTTTCGGGCCTGAACACCGATTCGGTTCGCCTTTGGGTGAATGACCAGGAATACGCCTTCCCGCCTGCGATCCTCGAATCCGAGGGTGGCGGCGACTGGAACGTGGTATTCGATCCGACGGCGGCTGGAATCGAGTTCAACACGAGCGACACAATCGAGGTGAGATTGAAGGCTTGCGACACACCGGATTATTGCGACCCGAACTGCTGGACGGCGATCGACAGCTTCATTATCGAGCCGCTGATATCCTGCCTGGTCGTGCCGAATCCATTTACGCCGAATAGCGATAACATTAACGACATCACGACCTTCGATTTCCCGCATATGTATACGGAATCGGGCGAGTTGACGATCTATGATATTCGCAACAGACCTGTTTTCGAGCGTCTAATCGAGCCGATTTCCGATGCCTCCGATGTTCTCTATCGTAGCTGGGAGGGAATGGACAACGACGGTAACTTACTTCCAGAGGGGCTTTATATATACGTTATAAAGCAGAACGGGAACATCATTTGCAACGGCACTGTCGTCCTTGCGAGGTAGTTATGTAATGGATAATAGGTAATAG
>CAYNTG010000047.1:3637-8922 GCA_964400105.1 uncultured bacterium | reverse complement strand
TAATAGGTAATAGTGCTCCACCCCACCACCCCTTTGGATTCTCCATGAGTCCCAAGACTTGCAGGGCAGTATGGTCGGTGGGGTGGTGCCAGGGCATTATACATAAGGCTTATTTTTCGAAAAAATCAGCGATCTCAATATGTCATTTAAGGGTAGTAAAATGAAGGCAATTCAAGTTTCAACGGCGGTCTTAATGACCGCCGTTGCTATTTTTGCTCAGTCCGGCGAAGTTGACATAACCGATATTACAAAATCGACGGACTGCGAGCATATATACACAACGGCCTGCGTTTTCGATTCGAACGGGCGTTATATCCCGGATTTGGCCTTAATCCAATTTCTTCTTTGCGGAGAACTGCACGCCGGTCGTTCCTCCTTATATCGAGCTTTTAAACAGCTGCGGCGGTGCGTGTGCGGATATTGTGCTTCTTATGGATTTTTCCGGTTCGATGGACGCCGCCGTCACGGATTTTTCGATGGCCCTTTCGGAGTTCACCGATGAATTTATCGGTTTGGATTATCGAATCTGTGCGGCGATATTCAACGGCTGCCCGGAGCATACCAGGGGAATCCGCCATATCGTATTCACCGATTTTTCTGCGGCTCCGCCATGCACTATCGGCACGGATATGTGGGCAGATAATTCTTCGGATTTTTACAAGCTGTTTCAAGCCGTGATGTTCTATTTCACACTTCCGATATCTTTGCGTGGAAGTGGTTGGGAGGACCAATACGGCGCGTTATGGTGGGCTATCGACACACTCGATTGGCGACCGGGCTGCCGAAAGGTCGTTGTTATGTTCACGGACGAGGAGGTTCAGGTCGGGACGGCACCATGCCTCCCATATTTCGACTACTCGGACTCATCACTCTATCAGATTATGGAATACTGCCTCGAAGAATCGGTGACATTCTTCGCGGTATGTCCGCCGGATTCGGGAATGCGGTGGTATCCGCTTTCCGGGGATAGCCCGGATCGCGCGTATTATTCCGGCTATCGCACGCTGGCAGAATCTACCGGCGGCATATGGAGTAATATCTACGATTCCTCTTATACCGCAATGGTCGGCAGCCTCGCTATGGCGATAGGCAATGTTTCTTGCTGCTATGAGTTCGAGTATATCACCTCGAAATTCTGCGAACTGGTCGATGTAACTCTCGATGTTGGCGTCGATATCGGATCGGATTATATCGGCATCGACGATAGCTTTTACCAGAGCTTTTGCGAGCCGCGCATCGACGTTCTTATTCCATCGCCCTGCGGCGGGATTACTTCATGCGATAACCAATGGGTGAAGGTTTATCATAACAACGCAATTTACGGCGCTCTTTCGAGCTACGATTTCGACCTTCTTTTGGGCGGAGCCGAAATCGATTGCGCCGTCTCCATCGCGGGCGACACGCTTTTCCTCTTCCCGGATACCATTTTTTCGCACCGGGATACGGTAGTTTTCGAGTTCCCGGAATTGGCGAACAGTTGGGGATGCCTCGGTTCGAGTCCGCCGTGCACATTTTATGTCGATCTCGAACCGCCGGTCATAACCTCGCATATTCCGGCCGATGGAGAGACACTTTTTATATCGGATGTTAATATTTATGCCACACTCGACGACGATTTTTCGGGGATAGCCGGAGCTTCCGTTCCGGGGAATATCGTTGTTACAATGGACGGCGATACGATTTCGACTTCTCCGCCGATCTGGGAAATCGCGGATAGCGTATCCGTTTCCATCGACAGCTTCTTTGTAATGCGCAGCGGAATAGTATCTGTTTGTGTATCCGGGATTTACGACTCTCCGACATATGATTATTGTCCACCCAACGAGATGTCGCCGGCGTGTTGGCAGTTTTTCGTGGCCGCAGTCCGGCGCGAGGTAGGTTTCCCGATAATGACCGCCGCGCCGTGCGAGACGGTATATATTCCACTATCGATAGATGGATTGGAGCTATCGGTCATTGGATCGGCGAGCATGGAATTCCGAATCGACCGTGATATATTGACGCCGCTGGACGTGGTAACATCGGGAGCGCTTTCCGACGGCTGGGTTATCGACAGCGTGGAGCTTGAAACAGCTTCTGGAGATATTTATGCGGAAATCAGCGGAACCCCGCTCTCAAGCGGTCCCGGAGGAGACTTTCTATTTCTAAAAGTCGTGGTGAACTGCGATGCATTCGGGGGCGATTACACCGACCTCGAAATCGGTGATTTAGAGTTCAACTCCGGTTTCCCGGAGGTCGAATGGACGGATGGTTTTCTCTATGTAACGCTTACACCGGAGGTTTTCAGCTGCGATTTGTATTTGAATAAGGCCATATCGCCCAACGAGTTCGACCGGGTCGTTACGTTCGGCGCGACGTGGGGTGCCGGAGATTCATACGACAGCGGTTTTGACATCATCGATGTTCCGCCGCCAGATTGGATGGTCGATGGCCGGTTCGCGTTCGAGGACGCCGGATATCCGCACATCGCAGGCCTTTTGAGGGATATTCGATATCCGGAGCCACCGGCGGCATGGCGACTCGCCACATTCGACGAGCCGGACGGCACGATTCGATGGAATACGTGCGACCTTCCGGAGGGGGAGTTCCGAATCGACGGCGTGATCGACATGAAACGCGATTCATCGACGACCTATTCGCTCGACGATACGCTGCTTATCGAATGGTATTTCCCAGAATTGACCCACGCGGAAATGTCTATCGTTCACGGGTGGAATATGGTTAGCTGCCCCGTGCTTCCTACCGAGGTCCCGGCGGATCGGGTCTTCGGCGCGGAGTTAGGGGTCTATAGATACCTCTCCGT
Source organism: uncultured bacterium (assembly GCA_964400105.1). Classification (GTDB taxonomy): domain Bacteria; phylum UBP14; class UBA6098; order UBA6098; family UBA6098; genus CAYNTG01. The sequence continues at coordinate 6,119 of CAYNTG010000047.1, read as the reverse complement.
TCACCGGACTTATAGGCGTGCCGATCTCGTTCAAGAGGGTGAGGGTTATTGGATTTGGTCGAGCACCGCTTATTCTTTAATGACCGCCGGTGGCCGTTTAAATCGTTATTCGCGCCCGGTCTTTGTGGGATGGAATCTTATCGGTGCGACGGCACTACCTGTTTCCATTTCGGACATAGAGATTTCGCCCTCGGGCGGAATATTGGGCGATATCTATGCGTGGGACGGCACGGGTTATTATCCAGCCGATTCGCTTCGTCCGGGGCGAGCTTATTGGCTCCTTTCCAGCCGCGACGGCGTTCTCGAGGTTCCGTCCGATAGCCGGCGAAAGGAAGCAACCGCGCCGCAGGTCGAATGGGAAGCGGAAATCGAGGTTATTTCCGGCGAATGTTCGAGTTCGCTGAGTCTTGCATTCTCACCGGGGATTGGCGAATGCCTTTCGGATGGCGACGTTGCGATTCCTCCGGTTCCGCCGGACGGCGGGATGCCGGATGCCTTCCTCGTTGCCGACGGGCTTCCACTCGTTCGAGATATATCCGGTGGGCAATGGCAGCTTAGGATCGGAGATGCATCGAAGATATCGTTCGATATTCCCGAAAGCGTAACGCTCACATCGAATGGAGCGCCGATCGGTCCGGGATGGATAAAACTCGCTCCGGGGCTTTATAAGATCGAGGTTGCATCGATGCTTCCAGATAAATTTTCCATAATCGGATGCGTGCCGAATCCATTCAACGCGCGAACGGACATCGTTGTTGCGATGCCCCGCGCGAACCAGCTAAAGCTCGATATCTTCGACATCTCCGGGCGATCCATTCGTTCGATAAATAATGGTAAATCGGAGGGTATCGTCCACATCGTATGGGACGGGCTTTCCAATAATGGGACACAACTCTCGAGCGGTCTATATCTTATAAGGGCGCGCGCTGGCGAGAGCGTTGTGTTTTCGAGGGCGATGTTGATAAAATGATAGAGGATAAATTCTCGCTCAAACCGGCCGTCGAGCCTATAGAATACAGTTCCGGTGTCATAAAGCTGCTCGACCAACGATGCCTTCCCTGCGAGGAGAAATGGCTCGAGATCGACGAGCTGTCCTCCTTTGTCGATGCCGTTCGTTCGCTCGCCGTTCGCGGAGCACCGCTACTCGGTATAGCCGCCGGTTATGGTATCCTGGTCGGTCTTTATGAAAATTTGAAGAAAGGCTCGCCGCTTACCACCGATATATATAATAAGGTAAAGACGACTGTCGCGGCGACCCGCCCGACCGCGCGAAATCTCTTCGACACGATCGAACGCATCGGTCGGGTTTATAAAAAAAAAGTCGGATCGAATCAAGATGAGATTATTGCGGCTATCGAGGTCGAGGCTCGCCGTATCCACGAAAAAGAGAGATCGAATTGCATCGCCATCGCAAAATGCGGCGCGGGATTGCTGCACGGAAGGGTCATTACGCACTGTAATACCGGTGTCCTCGCTACGGGCGGCATCGGCACTGCATTCGGCGCGATACACGCGGCATTCGTATCCGGTATATTAAAATCCGTTTGGGTCGATGAGACCCGGCCGCTGCTTCAGGGCGCGAGGCTCACCGCATGGGAGCTTGGAAGGATCGGCATTCCATATAAAATTATCTGCGATTCCGCCGCCGCGAGCCTGATCTCGCGCGGAATGGTCGATGTCGCGATTACCGGTGCGGATCGAATCGCTGCTAACGGAGACTCCGCGAACAAGATCGGAACGCTCGGCCTCGCCACGATATGCAATCGCTACGATGTCCCATTTTATATCGCCGCCCCGACATCGACATTCGACCGCACGATTCGTTCAGGGGAGGAGATCGTTGTGGAGCAAAGACCCGAATCGGAGATCGTGGGTTGGGGGAAATGCCGGTGGGCACCGGAGGACGCATCGGCGGAGAACCCAGCATTCGACGTAACACCGGCAAGCTCTATCGCGGCGATAATCACAGAAAAGGGGATAATCGAATGGCCGAATACCGATAAGATCGCCGCTCTGCTCGATTAATCCTCTTTGCTTTTCGAGATATTCTTCGCACGCTCGATAGACCCGTCGCCGAATTTCGATGTAATCTCGTCGAGCGCCATCTCCAAACGTTCGATCTTCGAGCGATTCTCTCCGCCGAAAAGTCGAAGCTGTTCCCCCTCGCGGCCGCAGAGGTTACCGATCCTGATCCCAAGAAGGCGCACCGCGCCTTCGAGTTCCGGTTTAGCAAGCCGCATCGCCTCCTCGAAAATCTCTTCCGCATTATGAAAAACGAATGGGGATGTCGAGCTTCGGCTGATCGTGATGAAACCGGTATAGCGGACCTTGACCGTGATCGTCCGACCGGAGATACCCTCATTGCGCATCCTCCCGGCGAGCTTATCCGACAACCGCCGCATCGTTGCGATTAGCTGGGATCGATCGGTTACGTCGCGGATATATGTCTGCTCTATCGAGATTCCTTTTCTTCGATAATCGC
>CAYNTG010000047.1:0-3537 GCA_964400105.1 uncultured bacterium | reverse complement strand
AGCTTTGCGAGAAATTTATTCGGCGCGATCCCGACCGACGCGACAAGGCCGGTTTCGTCGAGGATGCGTGCCTTCACCTTTCGACCGACATCTTCAGCCGGGCCGTGAAGACGCTCCGTTCCGGTCAGATCGATAAATGCCTCGTCGATAGAGATCGGCTCCACCGAGGGGCTGAAATCGCGAAAGATATCGAACATTTTATCGGATAATTCCTTATATCTTTTGAATCTCGGTTGGACGAAGATTCCATGCGGACAAGCAGCAAATGCTTGCGAGATCGGCATCGCGGAGTGAATCCCGAATTCGCGCGCCTCGTAACTCGCCGCGCTGACGACGCCGCGTCCCTGCGAAGGATCGGCTCCGACGATAACAGGTTTTCCACGGAAATCAGGGTGGTCGAGCTGCTCGACCGACGCGAAGAAGGCGTCCATATCGACGTGCATTACGATTCTTCGCAAAACCCGACGAGCCTTTCGGGGATGTAGTCTCGGTTTTTGCGGGTCGCTTCGACGATCTTGCAGTCGGAGCGATCCTTGATGCTATCGGCAAATGGATGTGCGCTTTGCATGATCGCGGCGACAACGATAACATCGGAATCCAGCGCATACAAAACAGCGTCGCGAAAACGATCCGATTTCAATTCCATCTTGCCTATTTCATCTATTATTAATATAGTATTGGGAACGGGCTTGAGCGTCGGTATAGCTATCCGTTCGAATGAATCGAGATCGACGCCGTAGCGACCGATGTGATACCGCGACTCTAACCCTTTGCGTGCAAAGGTTCCGCGGTGTCCATCGAATGACACGATATCGAAACCTATCCTGCTTGGTTCTTCTCGAACCTCGACGGTAAGGAAACCGGTAACCTTGTCGCCCAAAATATCGGCGAACTTTTTTAGGATAGTGGTTTTGCCCACACCAGGAGAACCTGTCAGCAGGAAGTTCATATATAAAAAATATTCTTTTCGATCTATGTTGTCAAGACCCATAAAAATTATACTCGTATTGTTTTCGATCTTGCCAATTACCGTAATGGCATGGTCGTTCGGCGATGCTGTAATCAACGAGCTTATGTGGATGGGAACATCGCTTTCGCCCTACGATGAATATATCGAGATTCGCAACATGACCGGTATCGCTGTGGATTTTTCGGAGACTTCGTGGTCGATCTATCGTCAGGATGAGCTGATGATGCTCATCGACGACGGCGTCCTTCCGGCCAATGGACTTTTCTTGATCTGTCGGCGCAATTCATCGGCAAGTAAAATAACTTCAACGCCGAACCTCGTGTCGAATGCGCTTGTTTTGACGAACAGCAACACGTATTACGAGCTTTATGCCGGCTCCGGCAGCACATCACCGCTTATGGATATCGTTGACGACGGCATCGGCGCCCCGATGTCCGGCAGGTTTGTTACATCGGAGAATATTCGCTGGTCTATGGAACGTAGCGATCCTCCGGGCGATGGCGATGTCGAGTCAAATTGGCATTTGGCTTGCCTTTCGATAGGTTTTGAAACCGGATCCGCCGAAAGAGGAACTCCCGGATATCCGAATTATGAAAATGTGTCGCCAACTATCTCGTCGCTCGATATTTCACCGGATTTCATCGCCAACGACTCGACGGTCATCGCAGTAGCTTACGGGGTTTCCGACCCGGATTCGATTCCGGGCAATCTCGAGGTTATCTTCGATTGGTTGGATCTGGACTCGATTATCCTGCACGAGATCGATTCCGTTCCGCCATTCGAATCGACGCTGCCGGATTCATTATCCGATCCAGGGCATCGCTATATTGTGCGGGTATTTGCATTCGACGGAACCGATTCGACCGGCCCGCTTTTTTCGGATACGATATTCGTCCATTTCGAGAAATTGGACCTTATTATCAACGAGATTGCGTGGGCCGGTGGCATGCGTTCCCCGCAGGACGAATGGATAGAAATCTTAAACAACTGCGATAGGACGATAGATTTTTCGAGGACTCCGATCGATGTTTTCGGGATGCTGATTCTGGATTCGGGGACCGCTTCGCCGGGTGGCTATTTTCTCGTATCCAATTTCGCTGAAAGCGACCCCCGGTCGGCTCTCGATGTTGTTCCCGATATTATCGACGAGTCGATAGCTCTGCTGGACGATAGCCTCAAAATCGAGCTTAGGGATTTTCCATTTGGCGAAAGCTATATCATCGATATAGCGGGGGATGGAACATTGCCTTTCGCCGGCCTTGACGAGCCGGGGGATTCCACGAGGTTCAGCATGTCGCGCAAAACCCCTCCCGGCGACGGTTTATCCCCATCGAACTGGTTCACATCCGAGGTGTCGATCGGTCTCGATAGCGGAAGTTTGGATCGCGGCTCTCCGGGGTCGTTCAACCTGCGCAATTCGCCCCCATCGCTCGGCTGGATCGATATTCCGTGCTTCATGTTGGACGGTCTCGATCCGAATTTCGGCACGATGGACACAATTTTCGAGTGGAAGATACTCTATACCGACGCCGACGATGTTGCGCCAGAATTTGTGAACCTGCTTCTCGATGTGGACTGCGACAGCATATTCGATTCTCCCGGCGAGATAATTCCCATGTATCGATCGGACTTATCCGATTCCGATTTTACGGATGGAGTAATCTACAAGGCCTGGCGAATCGCTTTACCTCCCGCACCATCCTGTTGTCTATATACATTCCGCGCTTCCGATGGCCTTGCAAGCTGCGGTTTGGGCATTCCGGCTCTTTTGGGCCCGAATATCTCTCCGACGATGCGGGTCTCGGTTCTCGGTGCATCGTGGCGTCCGGACACGGCAAAGGCCGATACGACTATCGTAACAAGGGCCGACGAGATGCCGTTTATCATCCATACGGGCGATGTTCCGATAGAGATCGGTCTTTCGATAGTCGAGCCGGATATCTATCCCCACAGCTCGGATACATTTATGTTTTCGCCCGGCGGGTGGACTTATGCGGAAAGGATCGACACCTCCGGGGTAAATCTGTATAAACTGTCCGCGCTTTTTATACGGTCGATAGAGGCACCGCATCCCGACGATTTTAACGACGATTCCGAGGATCTTCTCACCGACGAGATCGTGTGGTTCGATGGAGACACATTGGGCATTTTCACAGGCAGCCTCGAACCGACTTTTCATCCCGGAGATCGTTTTAGATTGGCCTTTCGCCTGGATATTCCGCATGAGATAGCGGGGTTTTATAGCCTCTGGGAGCACCGAATCGCGGTTCGCATGTTCATCCGCGAGCCTATGCCATGATTATTATGCGTTTGGGCGAGATTATATCTTGCGATGACAAAATTATTAACCACGTGAAGCCGAAAAGGCGGATTATGGTTAATATTTCAAATCGGCTCGACAGGCAGGGCTTTTAAAACCTTATTGCGGCGGTCCATTCGAGGGCTTTAACAAAACAACTAAGGCTTTTATATATATCCGTTTAATGAAATCCCTTGCATAAAAGATGTCTTTATAAAAAAAAACTTAGGCAAAAAAACATTGCAAGGATGATTAAAATGGACTATTC
>CAYNTG010000046.1:13684-16393 GCA_964400105.1 uncultured bacterium | reverse complement strand
GCAATCACCTCAGCAACACCACCGTGCCGTTGCAAACGATCTCGCCATCAACGAGTATCACGTAGAGGTAAAGACCTTCCTTGACCGGATTGCCCTGCGTATCCGTGCCGTTCCATGTTCTTCCGGCGATGTCTTCGTAGGACGAGCTTGCCGCGATCTCGCTTCGCCAAACCTCGATATTACGACCATCGAATATTGCGATGGTTGCAGCTTCGGACATCATGTTTGGATATGCGAATATCGTCTGGTCGTTTATTCCGTTGAAGTCCGCTGTGATCGGGTTCGGGATTGCTGCGCAGCCGATCTCCGGCTCGATGAAGAATATCCATGAGAAGTGGGCGGTGTTGGCATCGCAACGGTCGGGCGAGTCGAAAACATCGATGCCGACGAAAACCGTGTCACCCGCGACGAAGGTAAGGTTGTGGTCTTCAGGCATGAACAGGAGAATGCCGTCGGTTGAAGATGTCGATGTCCACTGGAAATCGCCGGAGATGTAATCGGTGCCGTCGATATTCAGGATTATCGCCGACGGATCGACGCCGGAGAGCGCGTCGGCGATCTCGATGTCGATATTCTGGTGAATGTCGCGTGTCATGGTGTTTGGCACCGGAAGAGTCATATCAGCTAACGGCGGCGAAAGATCGACCGTGAACATGAAGTCGAGCGTCGAGGTGATGTCGTTGCCGAAAATGTCCTCGGCGTGAATCAGGCTGACATTCACGATTGTTGCATCGTTCCACATCGGCGAGGGCCGGAAAATTAGCAGCGGCTCGACCCATTCGAGTTCGGAGTCCATCATTGTATAACTGATCGAGTTTACTTCCAGCTCGATAGTCGATTCGACGACGCCGTCGGGGTCGTCTATTTGAATTACGATGCTTTCCGGGTCGCAGGCGGTGAAGTCGCCGTCCTCGGGGCTGACGATCATCGGAATCGGCGCGTTCGGGTCGCGGACGAACCACGCGAAATGAGTCGTGTCGATATTCGGATCGCAATAGTCCGGCGAATCTGCGGCGACGATCTCGAAGATTATCGAATCGCCGGGAATCCATGAAAGACCCGCGCCGACGGCATCGAAGAGAAGCGTCGGATCGGCCCACGATGGATTCGCGCCGGTCGGATATGGCGTTCCATCGATTATCGCGATTACCGAGGCCGGATCGATTCCGCAACCGGCTTCGGCAATTGTGAACTCGAAGCTCGCGGGCGAGGATGTCTGATCGACCAACGGCGGCGAGACGACGCTCGGCGCGGGCGGCGAGAGGTCGATAAAGAATTGCCAGCAGAACGGCAGGCCGTTGACGGTGTTGCTGTCCATGTCGAACGCGCGGTCGAGGCAGACATCGACGGTCTGGTTGTCGCTCCAGAGGAATGGCGGTGTAAATGTCAGTGTCGGATCGGCCCAAACGAGGGTCGCGCCATCGACGGGGTATGTCACGCTTTCCACCGTGAACCGGAATGTAGTCGGATCGAGCGCGAGGCCGCTGTCCGGCTGGACGATCTCGAGGATTATCGGTTGATCGTCGCACGCCGACCATGCGCCGTCGAACGGCTCGATAATCTCCGGCGTGCCGGTCTGGCAGGGATCCATATGGAACGGCGGATCGAAGCCGCCAGCGAAGGTATCGCCGGGGACATAAACGCCGGTGTGTGTAGTGTCAGCCCATATCGTATCGCCTGCGCAATCGATCGGATAACAGAAATTATAGGATTCGATGAACCACCAATGCGTTTCGCCGCACGGGAACGGCCCGACGGTGAAGCATGTGTCGGTAATCCCTACCGCTACGGGGGCGCTATCGAGAAATACATTGAAATAGATCGGCGCGGTGCCGCTCGGCATTTCCCAGCAAAGTTCGACCGTGCCGACCGGCAATACGGCGTCCGGCACGGGGCTATGCCACGCAAACGGGCCGGGAGCCTCGTGTTCGTAATGGACGACCATCGTGTCGTAGCTTGCGCAGCCGACGGCATCTTCGATTTCGAGAATGAGAGTCGTCGTCGATTCCGGTGCAAAATCGAAACTCGAATCGGTGGAAACGACCGTGCCGTCGAGGTCGCGCCATGTATAGGTTACCGGCAAAACCGGGAAACCGGAGATGACCGGCGGACAACCGACCGTGCCGATGCCATCGGGGCAAACCCAAATATCGCCGCCGGCGCTGGCGACAAAGCTGCTCGCCGAAACATAGACCGTGTCGAAGGCGGTGCAACCGGTCGAATCGGTTACCCAGATAACATACTCCGTAACGAAGCCTATCGGCGGCGTGGCAGTTATATCCTCGATATGCCCGTCGATATAAGCTCCGAGCGGTGCCCAGAGATATGTGAATGGCGGAGTTCCGCCGGTGGTCGTCGCGTTTATCGGGAAGGTTAATCCAATTGGGGCATCGCAGATAACCGTGTCATCCATCTCGATAGTAACCGCGAGGTCGCAGTCGATGATGAAAATGTCCCAGCAGGTCGTGTCGATATTCGCGTCGCAATAATCCGGCGAATCGCCGGAGATCGCGCAGAACGTGATCGTGTCGCCGCGCGGGAAATCGTATCCGGCGCAATCGAGGTCGATCGCGAAATCGCCCGCGAGTGTATCGAAAGTGACACACGGATCGCCGACGCAATGGGTGTCCGAGAATCCGGGGCCGCTGACGATAATGCAGACCAGCGCCGGATCGACGCCGGAAAGGGCATCGACGACGTTAAACCCGG
>CAYNTG010000046.1:0-13584 GCA_964400105.1 uncultured bacterium | reverse complement strand
ATGCAGACCAGCGCCGGATCGACGCCGGAAAGGGCATCGACGACGTTAAACCCGGCCGATGTAACGAAACCGGGGGCATAACCGCCGGTCGGTGGCGAAAGCGCCGAAGCCACCGGCGGCGTATAATCGAGAGTAAAGCTGAATGGCAGCGAATCGGCGATATCGACACCGTAATGGTTTTCGGCGTGGAGCAGCGCGCCGGAAACGACGTCGCCATCCGACCAGAAGCCCGCGCCGGGTGCGAAAACAAGCGTGCTTTCCGGGGCAAATCGAAGTTCGGGATCGGCCGTCGTGTAAACCGTTGCGCCGACGCGAAGCTCGATAGTCGATGGCGCGATAGCGGCCGTATCGACGATGAAAATGATAATGCTTTCGGGATCACATGCCGAGAAAGCGCCGACGAACGGCCTTTCGATTCTCGGCACCGGCCCGCCACACGGATAGGTGAAGAATACCCGCCCGGAATCGGTCGCCGTCGCGGAATAGACATTGTCCGGGCCGATGAAGATATAGGTCGAATCGCCGGAAGTATCGGCGGTGCAATAGAAATACTCCGTCGCGCAATGGTTATTCGCGATAACGCCCCAGCTATGGCTTTCGCCGCATGGGAAATCGACAGAATAATTTGTATCGGATATAGCTGTCGCAACGATTGCGCCATCGACTATGACATCGTAATCGAAATCGCCGGTGCCGGTCGGAGTGTTCCAAATGAGATTAATCGACGAGGGCGACGGCGGAAGCATCGCTGCCGAAGCCGGGGAAACCATGACCGGCGCGCCGGTCGGAATAAAATCGACGGTTATCGTTATCGTGTCCCAATCCTCGGTTGGAACCAGCGCACCGTCGGTGACATGAAGAAGATAACTCGTTGTAGCTGTTGGATATAAAAGCGGATTCGGATCGCCGCTCGTCCAGGAACCGCCGATCTCGCTCCATTCCCACATGTATGGCGGAACTCCGCCAAACGCGCTCGGATCGCAACCGAGTTCGATAGAATCTCCCGGACAAACAGTAACATCTAATCCGGCATGAGCATAGACGTGCGGCGGAGGCATGATAAGCTTCCAGCACGTGTCGGAAGGATTGGCCTGACAGGTATCCGGCGCGTCGGCGGCATGGAGGCAGATATCGATCGTGTCGCCTTCGGGGAAACCGATTCCGAAATCGACCGCATTCCACGTCAAACATGTATCGTTTGAAATCCATCCGCTACCGAAAGTATATGGAATGCCCTCGACGGTTAAAATAACCGAGTCGCCGTCCGTTCCAGCAACCTCGTCTTCGAGGCAGAAATAGATCGATGGGCTTGTCGAGCCGGTTTCCGTTCCGGGAGACGGCGTGATTCCATAAGCCGCCGGAGCGACCATATCCATAAAGAAGGTTATGCAGACCGAATCGAGCATGGTATGGGCCATGGAATCCTCAAGCTCGGCGAGGCAGACCCGCACCGTGTCGTAGTCGCTCCATGCCGTCGATGGCACGAAGCACAGCTCGCCCGATGTTGGCGAAAGCGGGGAATAACTCAGATCGCCGGAGGCATAATCGAAAATCGAACCGTTCGCCGCGACCACAGCCGTCGCCGGATCGATTCCGTTCGATGCCTCGACGAACCAACAAACTCCCTGATAATCGCAAGCGCTTATCGTTGAGGGCGATGGCAGAATCACAATTGCTGTCGGCGTGGCGAGGTTCACAATCAACGTCCAACAAGTATCTGCGGCGTTTGGATCGCAGTAATCCGGGTCGTCGCGTGCGCCCATCAAGCAGAAATCGATGATTTCGCCGTCGGAGAAGCTCAGACCGAGGGTCGCGAGGTTTGCGGAGAAGTTCGTGCCGTCCCATGTAAGTCCAGACGTAGGCGGAGTATAGCTAATCCCCTCGATTGTGATATAGAGCTCGGCATCGACCAAACCGATGCCGTCGTCAATAACATCCAAAGAGATGCTGGGCGAGGCGCCGACGAAGCTCCCCGGAATCGGATTTATATTAATGAAATACGGCGGCGAAAGATCGATAGTGAAATCGCCAAAAACCGGCAATGGGAGCGGCGTTCCGGCGATATTTCGTGCGGCGATGAGGCTGAACGAATAAACGCCCTCGCTCCAGCAAGGCATCGTCGGCTGGAAGATAAGGGTATCGGCGAAATATGTTAGGCGCGGGTCGGAGATTCGATAGACCGAACCATCCACCTGAAGCTGAATCGTCGTATCGTCGATGCCGATGTCGTCATGCAGGTATATTATTATCGGCTGGCATGTGCAGGCGCTCGATACTACACCGTCGAAGTTCAAATCGAGCGGCTCGATTAAAGCTGCCTCCGGCGTCGAAAGCCGAATATAAAATTCCCAGCAGAACGACGTGTCATTCGGCGGGCAATAGCTATAGCCGGGTGAGTCGAAAAGGCTGTCGAGGCAGATTCGAACCGTGTCGCCATTCTCGAAAGTCAATCCGGTAATGCTGAGATCAAATCCGTCCCACGACGGAGTCCAACCGGCAACCGGAGTTCCATCGACAGTAACGGTGATGTAATTAAAGCTCGCCGGATCGACGCCAGCGGGCAAATCCTCTATCGACAGGCCTATCGGAGGGGAGGATTCGTAGAGCGTCGTGTCGTTCGGAGGAATCGTATCCGTAATGACCGGCGGTTCGAGATCGACGTAAAAGGTGCATGGCTCGACTCCCACCGCGCAGAACGCGTAATTCATCGCCTGAACCAATTCCGCCACGACCATCGAACCGTGCGCCCATCCGGGGTCGGCGGGCGTAAATGTCGCAATGGTCGTTCCGGCGGTAGCCGTGGTTACGACAAGCTCGCCTCCGGGATAATAAGTAACCCCGTTCACAATCGCGATTGTCGATTCCGGGATAACTCCGACCGCAGAATCGAACATCCACCAAACGATCTCCTGATTATAGCACGAGGTTATGAGACCGCAGGGATCTGGGATCATGCGACCGGCCTCGGGGTGTCCGACGACCGTAACGCGGCAGGTATCGACATCGGAAAGGGTGTTTGAATCGATTACGGTAACGATATAATCCGTTGTAATCATTGGAAATACAACCGGATGAGCGAGTGCGCTCGAAAATCCAGGCGGAATGCTCTGCCACGAGATTATATATGGTGGAGTTCCCGAATCTGCCGTGGGGTCTCCGCCGATAATGGCGCTGTCGCCGTCGCAGATCGTGGTATCCCAACCGGCATCGGCTATTGGAAATGTCGGCAGAACGACGAGGACGTCATCATGCGGGCCGAGAAGACCGCCGACGTTGCTCGATGTCGTTCCAGAGTCATCGACGACGGAAATCGGATTATTGAAAAGCCCCTCTACGCCGAATTCGATATCCACGGTGAATGTTATCACGATGGAATCGTCCTCGGATGAACTGAACCAGCCCCATTCGAGAATCGAATCCCCCGGCGACGGATCGAGGACGCTGTCGCGAGTAGCTGTTCCGAAAAGCTCGATAATCGATGGCGTGGAGCCATACGAGAAACCGGACGGCAGCGTATCGCTAAACTGGATTCCGTGTCCGGGATCGCCGCCGTTCTGGATTAGCACGATGCGCCACGACGTCCATGTTCCGCTCATGGCCGGTGTGTGCATGCAATATTTGATTACGGAATATTCCGCGTTGATCGGATTGAGATTCTGTCCGGCGACGGCGGCATAGGAAGCCCAATCGTCGTCGTAGCCATACATCTGGATAAGCATCGTCGTGTCGGCCTCGAGGATATGCGCGCCGGGGGCAAGATCGATCCTCGCGCCGCGAAGCGTCGAGCTTGGGAGATCGAACCATGCGGTCGAATAGGTAGGCGGGCCGCCGTCCAGAACGATCGAACCCTCGTGTCCCGATACGATAGTTACATTCAAAAAATCGTTTGTATATCCAGAAGGGGTCATGAAGATATAGCGCTTGGAATACTGCTCCTCCGGCGGAACGACCATGAAGGCCGGATCGCCGAGGGGCGTGTCGCCCGAACCGGTAAGCCAGTCCGGTTCGCCTTGTGTTAAAACGCCGCCGACAAGAAATTGACCCACAAGAATTGGCTGATCCGAGGTAATTCGCGTCGGGCTGTCGAGGAGTTTACCCGAACAGTCTGCGGCATAACCTATAAGCGGCAAATAACTTCCCGGATCGCAAGGCTGACCGTTCCACTCGAAGGTCTCGCCGCGATTCAGAATTACCGGAGTCGTTCCGCTCGCATCCTCGATGGAAATATTCGTTCCATCGACCGAAGCGACGATTTTAAGAACGTCTTCGTGCCAGTCGTTGCGCGGCTGAATTGGGAACACGTTGAACGTCTGTCCCCATGACGGAAGCGGCGGCATCTGTTCGATAAGATAGTCGGCGGCCATAATTGCGTCCGGAACCATTGCTATTTGGCTTCCCGAAACCACCGCGATAGGCTTGTCGGAAGTGATCTCAGAGCCAGAAAGATCATAAAGCGATGCCGCGCCCGGGGAATTAGCGAGCACCTGATAGCAATCGTAGCTGTCGAGGGTTACGTTCCACGGAACACCGGCGGCGTGCCCGCCCTCCGTCGGGACGGTCGTTGTGATTTCGATATGTGTGTCGTCGAATGGCGCCACGATAGTGAACATGCTCGGCCCGCGATCGGTTATCAATGGATTATAGGCGGGGATATTGTCCCGCCAGCACATCGTTATATATTCCGTTCCGAGGCTCGGAACCGGGAAGATCAACGCCATGTCGTTCGTAGAACCCGGGGTTCGATACGATAAAAAATAGGTCGAAATCGGATTGTCCGAGTGGACATAAAGCCCCTTTGGGACTACAACATCGGATTCTCGAATCCAATGGGTGCTGTCGATCGTGACGGTGGTCACCGAGTTTGGCGGGATATTGAAAGGGACATTAAATGTCCCACTTGCATTGCGGACATAACCGGTTGTCGCCCATGTCGATGTGAGTATTAATTGGCCGTCAAAAAACGAAGCCGGAGGGATCGGAAAACCGATCGGCTCCCGGCAGGCATTTGCCGGGTAGCAAACATAAAAATCCGTTCCAAGATTTGTGAAGCCAAAAACTATAGAGGGGATTAGCACTAAAGCGAAGAGCAGATATAAATAACGCATTGTATCTCCAAGAAATTATTGATTTTACCTATTGATCAATACCTTAGCAAACATAATAGGGTATTCATATATATATGTCAAGGGATAACAAAGCTCTTATTCCTTGCTACCCAACAAAAAAGATATTGTTTCCGAAGAGTTCGAGCCGGACTGTATTTGAGGATTCTTTCCTCGAACGCGATAATCGTCCCGATGTCGGTAATACCGAGCGCGAAAATCGTTTTGGGGGCTAGGTTTGCCGCGTGTGAACCCCGCATTCGATTCAAAACCTCGCCCACCCAAATTCGGGCTTGTAAAAACATAACATTGACGGAGTGCTAATTTGCATTGTATTAATATATCACCCTGTCCGGTTCGTTCCAGAAGAAACGGAACAGACCGCGCTCCGTCGAGAGCCATAGCCAATCGCCATCGAGGAAAAGCCGGTATATCGGCGTCTCCGGCAGATAATATCGCTCGCCTAAATATGTCGATTTATGGAATTTTCTGTCATAGACATAAAGCCCGCGCGCGGCGCCGATCCATAGATGTTTTCTCGTAACCTCGATGTCGTAAGGCCTCGATCCGTCGAGGGTTATCGTGTTCGAGAAAACCTCTCTGCGTCCGTCCGGATAGTAGATCAAAATCCCGGATCGCGAGCCGAATACCGCTTCGCCGTCCGGTCCCTCGGCGACGCAATCCACGAAGTTCGTTATCGAACCGTCCGGTGTGTCGAAGCGCTTGAAAATCGTGTCGCCGTTTACCCATACCCCCATATCACCAACAGCGTAAATCTTTCCGCCGGCGAAGTTTATGTCCCGAAACCGACCAACCCCGACAGGCGTCCTCACGCTGAAAAGGCGGCTGAAGAGATCGGCGGAATAAACGCCGTCTTCGGTGGCTATGTATATGCTGTCATTGAGGATAGCCATCGCCATCGCGTCTTCGATGGGCACGGAGCCCATGTCTGCAGCGCGCCTCCAGACACCGTTCGTAAGGTCGTAAGCGCTTATTCCACGGTCGGTTGCGATGAAGACCATATTCTCGTGGCAAATAATATCGTTGACCCAGCTATCGAGCGGGAATCCGGCGCCAGGCTCACCCGCGATATGTTGAAACCCGCCATCGATCGAATCGTAAATGGTGAATGCGCAAAGACTTATATCACAGCATCCCGCAAAATATAGTTTATCGCCGTGCTTCGCGATTGCGGAGACATAATCGCAGCAAGGCCCGAAGCTCAGGCTTTGTGCGTAATTCGACCTGAATGGAACCGCGAAAATGCCGGCTCCATCCGTGGAAAAATAAAAATTGCCCATGTCGTCGTTCAGGCAATTCGTTATCGTATAATCATTTAGATAGAAATCGCGAATCGTGCCGCCGGGAAGCCATAGATAGCCGTGCGGCATCGAATATCCGACGCCCTCCGGCGGACATCCGCCGATATCCGGCGCAAAGCGAGGGACCTCGGCGATCTCCGAGAATGGAACTTCGTAGAAATCATGCGCACGCCGAGCATAAACGCCATTATCGGCGAAGACATATATACTATCATCGACGGCGACGATGGCGCGGACATCGCTGTCGAAAGGGAATGCCTCCCAGTGCGCGAGGTCGATCTCGCCCGCCCAGAACGGAAACCGCAGCACGCCGTTCGGCACGGCCACCCAGAAATATGTCTCCGAGATCTCGATTCCAACGGCACCACGCGTCGAGAGAAGCGGCATGACGTCGGTCGGTTCCCACGTCCTTCGCGCCGATATTGAGACGCCGATCAAAGCGATGATAAGAGCGGCCTTCAGGCAACGATTCAAGAGCACCATTCTTCGAGGGCCTTTATAATGGATTCCATATCAGAAGGAATGGGGGCCTCGATAGATATTTTCTCCGAAGTTATTGGATGATCGAAGGTTAGCCGTCTCGCGTGGAGGGCCTGACGGTCGATCTTCGATAGCAATTTTCTGGCAAATCGATGGTATTCGGGAACGGAGCCGCCTATTCGCTCCTCGCGGCCGCCGTATTCGGGGTCGCCGAATATCGGATGGCCTATCGCGCGCAGGTGAACGCGGATCTGGTGGGTGCGGCCGGTGTGAAGCTGGAATACCGCCGACGACAGAATGCGATATTCACGCTCGATGAGATAATCGGTGCGTGCGGTTTTGCCGCCATCGACGACGGCCATCTTCTTGTGATCCTTCGGGTTATGGCCGATAGGCTTATCGATAGTTCCGAATGATTCGCGCGGCTTTCCCCATACGATCCCGAAATACTCGCGCTCGATTTTCCTTGCAGACAGGGCCTTTGCGAGCCGTCGATGGGCGAGGTCGTCCTTTGCGAATATGATAAGTCCGCTGGTGTTTTTGTCGAGGCGATGGACGACGCCGGGGCGCGTCTGACCGCCGATGTCTGAAAGCTTTTCGCAGTGGGCGAGAAGTGCGTGAACGAGCGTGCCGGTAAAATGCCCGCGCGCCGGATGAACGACCATGCCGGGGCTTTTGTTCACGACTACAAGGTATTCGTCTTCGTATCGAATGTCGAGCGGGATATCCTCCGGGACGAGGCGCAGAGGCTCGGTTTCCGGGATCGTGATGTGAATCTCCTCGCCGCCGATCAGGATAAAGGCGGGCTTGATCCCTTTACCGGGGACCTCGATCAGCTTCTCACGAATCAGTTTCTGTATCTGGTTGCGACTCAGACCGAGGTCCGTCCCGCCGAGGTAGCGGTCGAGCCTCGTCGGAGGAATCTCCAGCGGAACCGTTATTTTCACCATTTTTTCTTTCATCCGTCGAACCAGCAAAAACCAATATTATCAAACCTATAACGATGGCAGAATCCGCGATGTTGAATGTCGGCCAGCGCGTGGAGCCTATTCCGATATCGATCCAGTCGATGACCTCGGCGAATCTAATCCGGTCGATCAGGTTTCCGAAGGCGCCAGCGAGTATCATAAAAAGAGCAATTCGCAACGACCTTCGACCGTTTATCGATTTAATAAGATAAGCAATTACGAAGAGCGATGCCACTCCAGCGACGATAATATAGAACGTATTACTGCCGAACTTCGTGCTGAATGCGCCTCCGGGATTGCGAACATGTGTAATCCGAAGGAAATTTCCGAGAACCTCGATCCCTCGATGGGGTCGCACGAACCGGATGATCGCTATTTTCGAGATTTGATCGGCGACGATCAGGATCGTCGTCAAAAGGATACCCGGAAAAAAGCGCTTCATTATTTCGTTTTCTTTCCGGCTGTGATTAATTCGGGGTCGGCCGATTTCAGGACGACATCGGAATCTATAATGCATTTCTCGATATCCTTTCTCGATGGGATATCGAACATTATTTGCGTCATCACCCTTTCGAGGATGCTTCGCAGCGCTCTCGCGCCGGTCTTTCCGGTCATTGCCTCATCGACGATAGCATCGATCGCGTCTTCGGTAAATTCGAGCGCGACACCGTCCATCTCGATGAGTTTTGTGTACTGCTTTATCAGGGCGTTCTTCGGCTCGGTGAGGATATGTCTCAAATCGTCGCGCCCGAGTTCGTCGAGCGATACCGCCACCGGCATTCGTCCGACCAATTCGGGGATAAGTCCGTATTCGACGAGGTCTTGCGACGTAACCTTCGATAAAAGCTCGCCGACCGGGAGTTTTCTCGCATCCTTAATATCGGAGTCGAAGCCGATGATCTTATTATCGATGCGTCTGGCGATTGTTTCGGAAAGGCTGTTGAATGCACCGCCGCAGATGAAGAGGATATCCTTTGTATCGACCTCGACGAGCGGTTGTTCCGGGTGTTTGCGACCGCCCTGCGGAGGGACGTGCGCCTTCGTTCCCTCGAGGATTTTAAGTAGCGCCTGCTGGACACCCTCGCCGGAGACATCCCGCGTGATGCTCGGGCTTCCGCCGCTTTTCTTGCCGATCTTATCTATCTCGTCGATATAGACGATTCCCATTCTCGTGCGCGGGACGTTGTAGTCGGCGGATTGCAGTAGCCGGACGATGATATTCTCGACGTCCTCACCGACATATCCGGCCTCGGTCAGCACGGTGGCGTCGGCGATGCAGAACGGGACGGCGAGCATCCGGGCGAGTGTCTGTGCAAGAAGCGTTTTGCCGGTTCCGGTCGGCCCGAGGAGGAGGATATTCGTCTTCTCCAGCTCGATCCCGTCGTCGTCTTTGCCTGTGGCGCGATGGAGGATTCTCTTATAGTGGTTATAGACCGCGACGGAGATCGCGACCTTCGCCCGCATCTGGCCGATGACATATTTATCGAGAAACGACTTGATCTCCACGGGTGCGGGAAAGGTCTTTTCCGTCCACGGGATGGATTCTTCGGCGGATTTCTGTTTTACGACAGAGAACGCGCCGACGACGCAGTCTTCGCAGAGCAGAAGGTCGTTTAGGCCATGAAAGACCTGACGATTTTCATCTATAGGACGACCACAAAAGCTGCAAAAAAGGCCATCGGAAGTTTTTTTTGCCATGCCTGTTAACCTTCTTTATCTTCCTTTTTGTCTTCCTTCTCCAGAAGCGGTTTTTGCCGGACGATGACCCGGTCTATGAGGCCGTATTCGAGGGATTCCTCCGGGGACATAAAATAATTACGGTCGGTGTCGCGCTTAACTTTTGCCCGCGACTGCCCGGTGTGGGAGCTTAGAATCTCGACCAGCTTCTTTTTGATCTTCCGAAGTTCCTCGGTCATGATCTCGATATCGGATACCTGCCCTTCGACGCCTCCCCAGGGCTGATGGATCATGATTCTGCTGTTTGGAAGTGAGCTACGTTTTCCCGGTTCGCCTCCGGCGAGAAGGACTGCGCCCATGCTTGCGGCCTGCCCTACGCATGTCGTAGCGACGGGGGATTTGATGAACTGCATCGTGTCGTAGATTGCCATCCCGCTGGTTACGATGCCGCCGGGCGAGTTGATATAGAGCGATATATCCTTCTCGTTGTCCTCGGCGTCCAAAAAGAGCAGCTGCGCGACGACGAGATTCGCTATCGAATCGACGATCGGCGTGCCGATGAAGATGATCCGGTCCTTGAGCAGCCGGCTGAAGATATCGTAAGCGCGTTCGCCTCGCCCGGTTTGTTCAACGACGATTGGAACGAGTTGGTCGTATGTTTTGTCTTCCATGATTCCTCCGTTATTCTTCGGTGATTACTGCATTTTCGACCACGAAATCGATGGCCTTTTCCGAAAGCATTTCTTCGCGAATCGAATCGATTTTGCCCTCTTTTCGCCAATGACGATAAAGGGCGTCCGGCTGAAGGCCGTTTTTCATGGCGATCTCGGCGACATAATCTTTAATCTCGTCGGAGTTTACCTTGATTTTTTCGACCTCGACGATTTTATCGGTTACGAAATCTATTGTCATGTTTTTTATTGTGCTCGGTCTTAGATTCTTGCGAATCTTTTCGATCTGCTCATCGCTAAGATCATCCACATCCCAGAATTTATCCATAGCATTCGATGTCGCGCGTTCTATGATTTTCTCCGAAAGCTCGATCTGGTTTCGGAGGGCGATCTCTTCTTTTGCTCTGTTGCGGATCTCCTTATCGGACTCGCTTTTATGGGCATCGGTCAGGCCTTCGCGGATCTTTTCGCGGAGCTTTTGCTCGTCGGTTACATCCTCGCCGAACTGCGCTAGGAATTCGTCGTCGATCTCGGCGGGAATCATCTCTTTAAGCTCGATAATCGTAACCTTTGCATCGAATATTTTGCCTGCAAGCTCCTTGTCCGGCCAATTGGGCGGGAACTCGAAATGGCCGTCGATCTCGTCGCCGATTTTGTGGTCGATGAGCGTGACCGTCGCGATTTCGTCGATCTTAAGCACTCGCCTCGATGGCTTGGATTCGCCTTCCGGGAGGAAATCCACGAGCAAGAGATCGCCGACCTTCGATGGCCTGTCCTCGACCGGTTCGATCCGGCCGTTTTCATATCGGATTCGCTCTAATGTGTTGTCGATCTCCTCGTCCTCAACGGGTTTTATCTTCCGCGTCAACGGGAATCCTTTGTATTCCCGAAGCTCGATCTCCGGTTTGACATCGACGGAAAGCACCGCTTTGAATTCGCTTCCGGGCGTAAGGTTTATTTCGCCCTCGATCTCTGGTTGGATCAGCGGCGTCAGATCGTTTTCCTTCTGCGCCTGAGAGTATCCCTTATTGATAAGCTCCTCGGTGAGATCGTCCACGATAGCATCGCCGTATCGCTTTTGAATCAGGCCCTTCGGCGCTTTGCCGGGACGGAAGCCATCGATGACGATCTTCGCGGACAGCTTTGTTAGCATCTTCTGATACTGCTCATCGACCTCTTCGGCAGGCACTGTTATCGTTATCTTTCGCGTGCAGTTGCCATCTGCTTTTATCTCGGTTTTCATTTTGTTATCCCCGTTATCATTAGTTATTTTTTACAGTAGAATTCGCCCGTTTTTTAAAAAATTGCGAGCGGGGGGATTCGAACCCCCATGGATCGCTCCACTGGATCCTAAGTCCAGCGCGTCTGCCAGTTCCGCCACGCTCGCGGGCGCGAATCGAAGTCGAATTTTATCACCCCGGATAAACGCAACTAAGCAAAGTTATCCGTCGATTATTATTTTGCAACCGTTTTTTTGTTGAGCGTTGGGTTTAGGTTTGCTCCATCGATATTTTTCGGCGGCTTATTTTTAGATTGCGGAACATGCTTGACATTAGAAGGTGCCGTTGTTTATTATTAGTATGGAAATAAATTCTGGGATTGGATTCAAATAGGTGACCACAATGAACACACTATACTACGGCGACCGGCAAGGCCGGAGCTATTCGTGTCGCACCGCTACGCGGAGCGACTGCCGGAAATGAAGGATTGAGATATGAATAAACTGTATTACGGCGACAACCTCGAAATCCTGCGCGAATACATCGCGGACGGCTCGGTCGATTTGGTCTATCTCGACCCACCCTTTGACCAAAAACCGGAGTTGGAGATATGAAAACGAATTTTGAAAATAACGAACCACCACAAATCGACACCGGAATACGCGAACTACCGAAGAAATAAGGAGGTAATTATGGGGAAATGTAAATGGTGTGGAAAAACGGGCTTATTCTTGAAAGTTTCTTCGAATGGCCTTTGTAATAATTGTGAAGGGCCTGTAGCTTTAGATATCCAACAAAGGGCACGTATTGCGGGTGAATCACTTAAGCTTGTCCAAGAATCCAAGAACCTTGAAATTAGGCTTTCAAGGCTTAAGGAAATGCTAAAACACCTATATGTACTTACAAAATACGAAGAAAAGGGTATTCCTACGATTGACCCTCTACCATCTGTTATCTACAAGGAATTCTATTATAAGAACGACCAGATAGTAATTGAACATATTGAAACAGAGGTTGAAAAAGCACGGAAGAAAAATGAAACAGCCGCTACCGTTAAAACGAAAAAGGGCAATATTATTAAGGTGATTCAGAAGATCGAGGACTATAGGGAGAAAATGGACAAATCCGAGAAACTCAATGGAATTATCAATAAGCTCAAGACCGAAGCCCATGATATTGAGGTAGCGGGATATTTAGAGGAAGCAGATAAAGCCGCTTTCAAGGGAAAGAAACCGAAGGCTTTAGATAACTATTATGAAGCGCTATACCTGCTCCGCACAGATGATATTGACGACGAGAAGCAAGAGAAACAAATTAAAGAAATCGAAAAGAAAATCGTCGCGTTAGGCGGAAAAATACCGGAAAAAATAGTAGATAGGGTTGATGAAAGCATCTGCCTACAGGACCTTAGTGAACCGAAAGCGCCAGAAAGTACCTTTTATACGTTGCGACAAGGTAAATCCGTTATTGTTGATGATGCCTTTAAAGCGTGGACATCAGGAGACTTGAATGAAATGTTAGGAGCGGTTGATATAAAGACAAATCCAATAGATAGACATTTTTTGCTGCAATCAATTGTGGCAGAAACGTACAAAACAAGAAAAGATAATAAAAGCAGAAAAATTTGTATTAAGTATGCTGAAAAACATCTTAAAGAATTCGCGAGTATTGCACCAGCATTGAAAGAAGATATGGGAGGTGTTTTGCCACGAATAACAACTTTTCAACACTATGCAACGTTACTAACCGAAGATGGAGACTTTGAGAAAGCTATTGACATTTGTAAGAAAGCAATTCAATATGACCTGCATGATGGTACTAAGGCAGGGTTTGAAGGGCGAATAGAGAGAATCAAGAAGCAGAAAGCGAAGGCACATAGCAGATGCCCGGCAGCGAACACAAATACCCGGTCTTGCAGTTCATGACCATCGAGGATTATTTCGCGGGCAGACGCCCCGACCTGCCGGACACCAGCGGAACATTGAAACGCGCCAAACGCGAAGTCCGCGAATCGGAAAAACAAGAGAAATTGAATTTATGATCGCCGAATTGCCCATACGCAACGCCACCCACCTCCCGCATTTCCGCTAAATTCGTTAAGGCCTTCAAAGCCTATAAATCCCGAGTGCCGAGGTATTTAGGGT